>JAUIJG010000343.1 GCA_030431355.1 bacterium | reverse complement strand
AACATTTGCAAATATGCTAAACTTTGCATAGGAGGATGGAGTTGTGCCCTACAGAGTTGTAATTAGTTCCGAGCTTGCAAAACTTTTCTCGGTCTTTTCAAATCCCAATCGCGTTCGCATAGTAGAAGAACTCAGCCAGGGGGAGCTCTCGGTCAATAATCTCCAGGAACTTTTAGGCATTACCCATGCCGCCGTCTCCCAGCAGCTAGCCGTTTTGCGGACAAACCGTATAGTCGTGGAGCGAAGGGAAGGACGGAACGTTTACTATCATCTTAAAGACCCCGAGTTGGCTGCCTGGATTCTGTCCGGGATCAAGTTCATCTCTCCGGATCACCAGGAGATTCAGGATATGATGTCAGCCATTGAGAAAGCTAAAGAGTCCTGGACTCACTGACTTAAAAAGTTTAGATGACAATCAAATCGGCAGCGTAGCAAGTTTTTGAGCAAGAAACTTAAGCCTTGCCTTCGCTGCTCTGGGCTGATTGTCCACCAGGGTGCTCAGCTCGACCAGGCGACAGGGTATTCTTCCCAATATTGCCACTTTCACTCTGTCTGAAACGGACCTGGGTGGATAGAGCGCCATTCCTGCTTTCGATTGAAATAGAAACAATGTATAGAAGTGATTGTTTCGGTAACTGTATTCGTAAATGCCATACTGTGGTGGTAGTACTGATGGTGAATCGGATGACAGATATCCGGTCTCTACCTGGCTGGGTGTGGCGCCGACTAACTTCAGGCAGGCAAAGACATCATGCACATTTTCAAAGTTGCTGGCTTGCTGAACCAGGCAATAGATCGGTTTTTCATCTGCCTTTTTGTATTCGCGCCAGGTTATGTTTACATCAACATGCTTATAGTTCCTTTTCATAAGGTCGGTCCAGGGTATGTCTCGACCTGTCCAACTTTCCATTCGCATAGGAACAGAACAGCGAGTCTTCTTGCTGTCGACGGAAGGATTCAAAGTCATTGTCGCGATCGGGAGTATAAGAATTGCGCTAACAAGCGTAGAAAATATCGGGTTTGGCTTGTTCTTTTGCTCTCGGGGCTTTGACTCTCGGGGCTTTGGCTCCTGGTTGTTTTCATCCTTGAGGGCAAACTGGTCTGAAGATTTCGATCTTAAAATCATCGCTCCCAGAGCGGCGATCGCCAGAATAAAGAGAGGTGCTTCAAGGAAGGAGTGGGCTGCCAGAGCCACTTCTTTTGACTGATAGTAGGCGATAATTGCCGTCAGCGCAATTCTTATGCCGTTCATTATCATGGCGATTGGAAGGAGTGCCATCATCAATAGTGCCAGTGATTTTAGTCTGACAGGTCTGAAAAGGTTCCATAGTAGAAGCATGAAAGTTAGTGAAACTATCATGGATAGACCGCTGCAAGCTGTCCCGACTTCAAATGGTTCTCCACGAACGAAGAAGGTAAAATTCTCCACTCTGATTGGGATAATTAAGCTGGAGAAAAACAGAGCCAGCTTAATTGACGTGGATTGCAAAAAGGCATTTATGTAGTCGATGGCCGCCAGTGGTGCCCCTGGTATCAAGAACATTGAAAACAGAATCGCCGGGGACCAGTGCCTGAAAAATTCAGTACCCCTAACTACAAGAGCTAGTCCGCTAACCATGCCAAGAAAGCCGAGCCAGGTTAGCCGCGAAAAGTGAAGATAGTCAGCCGCTGAAACAACCAGAGCTGAAACAGCCAAAAACACTATGCTTGCCGGATTCAGATTTATGGAGTCGGGAAAGCTGGGTTGACTAGCCAGATAGCGCCTGAAATTTGCAGCTAGAAATACTCCGGTAAGAAGAGGCAAGACATTGTCTGTCCAGGGCTTTTGGCTCAGGCATAGGATCCAATCGCTGCCAATATAAAAGGTGGTCACGGCAATCAGGCAGAGCCAGAGCGCAATCCACGGGATGAAGTTGTTTTTAGAAGTTTGAGAATCGGAAGAATTTTGTCTGGTTGGAAGATCTGCGATAGCCATGACTAATTCTTCAATTGGTTTTGTCGAGGCTATCTGCGCGGAAGCTTGTGCTTAATAGCCAGGTATCCGACGGTGGCGCTTGAGCCAAGAAGGGCGAGCATGCCGGGGTCTAACTCCGGTACGGTCGGAGGCACCGGTATTCCCGCCAGAGCCTGGGAACTGCTGGAGAGCAAGAGTGCGATAAACAGTAGTGCTAGAACTTTCATAAACCTGGAGCTTCTACTCTTAGAAATCAAACGAACATCGACCATGCCATTATATTCTTTCTTGCTGCAATTTCAGGTATGGAATAATCATCTTTTTAAGTACAGGGTCTCTGAAGCGCCATAAAACGGCATCTTGCACGTAATGGATTAGTGTCAGAGCGATAAGAAATCCTGTAAACGCTTTGAATAAGGGGCTTTCGACGTTCGCGTATGTAACGACCCAGGCTCCTGTCGAAATGATAAAAATCATAAACATAGCCGATAGAATGAGGAAGTTGCCAATATTGATGGAGCTCGCTCCTGTCGCATCTTCTCGCCTTTTTATAAGCACAAAATTTATAACCACATATTGAAACCAATGCATCACTAGTGGTGCTACCAGGAAATGATTGTAGTCGTTGGTGATAAAAGAAAACGGCAGGAAAAAGAGGACTGATAGAAGCCAAAAGAGTAAGGCGGGTATGTTCACCTGGTTTTCTGAATTTGCCCGGGAGAAAAGCTGGTCCAGATATTCTCTTGCTGAGAAAATAAACAAAGTAAGAACGACAAGGGCTGCTGCATAAAGCAGATATTGCATATTGATGACGGAGCTGTTTCTGGCAAGGAATATAAGAGCACAAAGCCAGGCAGAGAGATTCAGCGTCTTTTCTTCTATCTGTCTGGGAGGGATACTCTCGCCGCTATTGTGATAGAGCCTGAGAATTCCGGAATTTTGTTTGACAATATGATGGATAGTGGTTGCCAGAAAAACGGCTGTCACCACCGACGAATTAGCAAACATGCCGACAATGCAGAAAACCATGATAAGCGCGGTCGTAGCTAGAGCCTTTAGTTTCTGCTCCCTGGTTCCGACCAGGTGCTGATTGGTCTCTGAATCCTTGAAGTGTGCCCAGGTCATGCCCATGTGGAAGGGGCCGAGCCCAAGTCCCTGCAGGGCTAGAAAAGTAAGGCACGCGGAGCTTGAGACGTCGGTTTGCATCAAAGCTAGAATGACAGCGAAACCGAATAGCAAAGGCAGGAAAAAGAAGAGCGAATCTGTTCGCGCTCCAATCAACCAGTTGTATGTGACTCTGCTCTGCATGGCTGTTTCTGCAGGCTTAGTCCCTGCCTTCAATCCTGCCTCTATGTAGGCAGATAAGGTAACAAACACCAATTGGCAGCGCAAGCCGGGGCGGCTCATTTGGCATCGGATGTTGTTAGCTGTCTGGAGCGGTATCTATCGTCGTCTGCGCCCTTGTGCTTCCGGTGAGCGTAAGTCAAAAAGCAGAAAAAGTAGAAAAAGCAGAAAAAGCAGAAAAAGCAGTATAGAACTGCTCTTTCTGACTGTGCTCGCTGGAAGTAATGAGTAGTCGCACTTTCGAACTAACCCTTATGAAGGTATCTTTCCAACTGCGTTCCGGGTGCGACTGTTTTTAATTTAAATCCGTCGTACCACATTTTCGTGACAGCGTTTTTCTCTTGGTTTGTGGATGCCAAGGGGGGGGCTGATTTTACAAAGCTTTAAGCCAAAGCTTTGAGCCTTCTATCCATGACACTGCTATTGGATGACCATGCTAATGCTTACTTAGCTTCATTTTTGGCTAAAATAGTCACGCTAACGTAGTATCGTGAATCCATGCTTAGTATTCCTTCTACCTTTATTACCAAGCCTTTTGGGGCGTTTATTGGTACATTCATCAGTGCATCCGTCAGTCCTTTCGTCATTTTTGCCGTCTGTTCGTTTTGCTCCTTTGGCTTACCCGGCAGGGCTCTTGCGGTGCAGGCGGATACCCCGAGCGTGACGTCAGAGGATATTGTCGCCGACGAGGACAGGGCTCAAGCCGCTGACGAAGGCAAGATTCAAGCTACCGACGTGGACGGGATTCAAACTGCCGGCGAGGGCAGGGTTCAAGCCGCCGACGTGGACGGGATTCAAACTACCGGCGAGGACAGGGTTCAAGCCGCCGACAGTTCATCCAGTGCTGGTGGCTATACTCAATGGAAGCCCAACAAGCTTGTTGCGGCAGGAAGCCCTGTCGATGATGCTGATAACGAGTCGAACGGTACTTCTGGCGGTAATTCTCCGGTAAATAATTCTTCCGCGAATAGTGCTCCCACGAAAACCGCTTCCACTAATAGTTCTTCCGGAGCATCCGGGGGGAGCGGTACTACCAGCGGTGATCAGAGTCTCGCGCCAATTCGTCTGGTTAAGAAAGGGATGAAGGCTTTCTTGCGCGCCCAGGATTTTGGTCCGATGATATCGACTGACAGGAACAGTGTTACGCCCCACCCCAATGCCGTACCTCTGGGTTATATTCAGTTTGAGGGCGGAACCACCATGGATCTGTTCAACAGGGGCGGCGACATTATCCTGCCTGAGACATTTGTTAGGCTTGGTACCTGGCATGATGGCGAGGTCAGGTTTCAGGTGCCGAACTATATTACCAGTAGCGGTAGCAACGGCAACTTTCGCGGCTATTCGGACATTCAGGTTTCAATAAAGCAGGATGTAGAGCCGCATTTTTTGAACAAAAGAGGTATCGACATCGGTGTTATCGCGGGAATGTCATTGCCTACGGGCAGTCCTGAGCTGACAACGAACAAAGTAGACCCCTTTGTTCAAATGATCGGATTCTACAGAAGAGGCAACTACACCATGGGCACATCGCACTCGATTTTTATGCCCACCGAATTGCCGGACGATCAGGCTATCAGTGTATCTCCCGATAGAAATTTATCCTATCAACCCACCGCAATCTTATTTCGGCATTTTAAAGTGGGCCAGAAGAAAGAAGAGCGTGCTGATGTCTGGATCGAGTACGCAGGGTTGTATTCTGAGAATTCACCAGCAGTTCAGGTTATCGATATGGGAGCTGTGTGGCGTCCTCTGAAAAGGCACCAGGTTGATTTCAGGTTCGGTGTCGGAATGGGCCGATCTTCCCCGAGGACTTTCATCGGATTTGGTTATTCCTGGCTGCCCGGCAAGATCATTCCCTTCTACAAGCGAGCGCCGGAACATACCTATCGTCCTTAGATTTGATTTTAGCTGACAGAAATTGCAGTCTTTTCAAACTTTGAGATTGTCAGAGCGGTAACCGTGCTGCCAATCAAAGCGGCTCCATTTTGTAGGAGAATTGCCGACAAGACCAGCACGGTTTGATTGCCGTGTAGGTTTAAGATCGCCTGAAAGACCCCGGCCAAGATTGAAAGAATCGGTATTATCGCAGTACTTGCCAGCACTAATTTCGTTCTGTTTTGTTCGACATTCATGAAATTCAAAGTTTCAAAGCATGCTATGGCACAGGCTGAACTGATGATTGCCATTAGTGAAAAGAGAAGGCTGAATCCCAGGCTTCCCCCGACCATTATGATAGAAGCGGGTCCAATGCTTGATGTGCCTCCGTCCGTGGTGGCGAAAGTGCTGGTCAGGCTAAGTAGTGTTATGGTCATGTATATGACTGTAAAAGCAGTTACAGTGGCGATAGATGCGGCAAGAAGGTTCTTTGTTTTCGAAAGTGGCTTCCTGTTTAAAATCTTATCGGGTGT
>JAUIJG010000342.1 GCA_030431355.1 bacterium | reverse complement strand
ATCGAGCATCCGGGAAGGTTCCTGGGGATTGGAATTTTGATGTGATAAACGGAGCCATGCAACTGGGTCCGTTTACCTTAACCCACGAGCCTCCTGCAAAGCGGACCTCGAACAGTATATGTGGACATGTTCATCCCTCCGTTCGATTGTTCGGAAGGGGCGGTCAATCAGAGAAGTTATCCTGCTTCTTTCTCGATCGCAAGCTGTTGATTTTGCCTGCTTTCGGATCTTTTACCGGGACAAAAAAGATGGAGCCTGACAAACACTCTGTGGCTTATGCCATTGCCGGTAATGCCATCTTAGAATGCCGCCAGGAGTCTTCTAAGGCAAAGGGCAAGTTGTAATGGCTGAGATTCTTGTGTTGACGAATAAAGGTCTATTTTGTCCAGAGGGCGGATTCTACATCGACCCCTGGCGACCGGTGGAGAAGGCGCTGATAACCCATGCTCATTCGGATCACGCCAGGCAGGGCTCTTCTTCCTATTTGAGCACCAGGGAGAGTGCTCCTTTATTGCGCTTACGCCTGGGGAGCGATATCAAGCTCGAAACATTGAATTATGGCGAGGCTCTCACCGTCGGAGAGGTAAGCGTCTCTTTCCACCCGGCCGGTCATGTTCTCGGCTCTGCCCAGATAAGGGTGGAACACAGAGGTCAGGTGGTGGTCGCTTCAGGAGATTATAAGCTATCTCCTGATCCCAGTTGCCGGTCTTTTGAACCGGTTAAGTGTCATACTTTCATATCGGAGTCGACTTTCGGACTACCCATATACAGATGGACCGACTCCGAGGTTGTTTTCGATCAGATAAATCAATGGTGGCAGCAGAATCAAAGGGATGAGAGACCTTCTATCCTCTTTGCCTATTCCCTTGGAAAGGCTCAGAGGTTACTCATGGGAATAGACTCAGCCCTTGGACCGATATACACCCATGGCGCGGTAGAGAATGTCAACAAAGCATACGGAGAAGCAGGGATTGACTTGCCCGAGACAAAAAACGTGAGCGAGTCTGCCAGGGCTGATTGGAAAAATGCTTTGATTTTAGCGCCACCATCCGCCCATGGTAGTGCCTGGATGCGCAAGTTTTCAAAGGCGTCGACAGCGTTTGCGTCCGGATGGATGCGAATTCGTGGGGCTCGTAGAAGGCGTTCCGTCGATAGAGGATTTGTTCTCTCCGACCATGCCGACTGGCCTGAATTGCAGACGGCGATATCAGAGTCCCGGGCCGAAAGAGTTTTACTTACCCACGGTTATACCCAGGCCATGGTGAGGTGGCTATCCGAGCGCGGCGTGGAAGCTGATTCTCTGTCCACCGAGTACTCCGGAGAGATAGAAGATAGTAGTGAAGCTACCGATTCTCATTCGAACACAGGGAGCGTCGATTGAGATGAAGAGTTTTACACGATTGTATTCAAGGTTGGAAGAGACAACCAAAACCAAAAACAAGGTTGAGGCGCTGGTCTCCTACTTTGAAAGTGCGGAACCCCTTGATGCGGCCTGGGCTATCTATTTCCTTTCCGGTAGAAAGTCCATACCCGAACTGAAAAGAGTGGTGAAATCTTCGCTTTTAAGATCCTGGGCTGCGTCGGCCGCAGGCCTTTCCGACTGGATGTTTGAGGAGTGTTATGACACTGTCGGTGATCTTGCCGAAACCATTGCCCTTGTATTGCCGGAGTCAGGATTGTCCATTGAAGAGCCATTGCATCTGGTGGTGGAGAAGAGACTACTATCTCTAAAAGAGTTGGAGGAAGATGCCCAGAGACTATCGGTGCTCGAGACCTGGTCCCAGATGGACGCCAGGCAGCGATTTATCTACAACAAACTGCTTACTGGTGCCTTTCGAGTGGGGGTTTCTCAGAAACTTGTCACCCGAGCCATTGCCGCTGTCAGCGGTCTTGAGTCCAATGTGATCGCCCATCGTCTCATGGGGACCTGGCGACCGACTGCCGAATTTTACGATGCTCTTGTCTCTCCTGATACCATGGATGCCGACAGCAGCAAACCTTATCCTTTTTATCTCGCCCACCCACTAGATTCTGAACTCGCAGAGTTGGGGAGCTGTGATGAATGGTGCGCCGAGTGGAAGTGGGATGGTATCCGGGCACAGTTGATTCGCAGGGAGGGCGGCACATACATCTGGTCCCGGGGGGAGGAGCTTGTCTCTGAGCAATTTCCTGAGATTCTAAAGAGCGCTTCGAATCTTCCCGATGGTTTGGTTCTGGATGGGGAGATCATCTGTTATGAAGATGACCAGGTACTGCCATTCTCAACTCTCCAGAAGCGCCTCGGTCGAAAGAAGGTTGGACCGAAAATTCTCAGCGAAGCACCGGTGGTGATGATCGTCTATGACCTACTTGAGCATGGTGGAGAAGACTGTCGGTATATGCCTTTACATCAAAGAAAAGAGCTTCTCAGCGGTGTTCTCACCAGCAATTTTTTAAAAGCCAATTTTATATTCAGCCCCATTGTGGAATTCGAGAACTGGGAAGATCTGGCTCTAAAGAGGAAGACTTCCCGGGAGAGGAGAGTGGAGGGCCTGATGCTGAAAAGGCTTGATTCCGAATATGGTGTCGGGCGCAAAGTGGGAGATTGGTGGAAGTGGAAGGTAGATCCTTATACGGTGGATGCCGTATTACTCTATGCCCAGCGGGGCCATGGTAGAAGAGCAAGTCTATACAGCGACTATACTTTCGCTGTCTGGGAGAACGAGAACCTGGTTCCTTTTGCCAAGGCATACTCCGGTCTTACCGACGAGGAAATTCGCCAGGTTGACGCTTTTGTAAAACGAAACACCCGGGAGCAATTTGGTCCAGTCCGGTCTGTCAAGCCGGAGTTGGTTTTTGAACTTGCTTTTGAAGGCATTCAAGAATCTCCCCGCCATAAGTCGGGCATCGCGGTTAGATTCCCAAGAATGAGTCGCTGGCGCAAAGACAAAAAGGCTGAAGACGCCGATACTCTTGAAAGGGTGCGGGCCCTTTTGAAGGTGGATGGCTCGAACAGATAGTTCAAGCTCCGTACACATTCAGCCTGGATAATTGGAGAGTTACTGGGGAGACTTCAGGTTGAAGGTTCAAGATCAATTGATCCTGGTTGATTCTTCCGACAGGGAGATAGGCATTTCAGAGAAGATGGAAGCACACCGTCTTGGTCTTCTGCATAGAGCCGTATCTGTCTTCCTTTTCGATGGGGAAGGGCGAATGCTGATTCAGAAGCGCTCACCGGTCAAATATCACAGCCCGGACCTCTGGTCCAACAGCTGTTGTACCCATCCTTATCCGGGTGAGTCGGTTTCCGATGCGGCCCGGCGAAGACTGAAAGAGGAACTGTCCATAGATTGTGCGGTGAACCGAGTCGGCTCTTTGATCTACAAATCAGACGTCGGCAATGGGCTCACCGAGCATGAATATGACCATCTATTTATCGGTTGTTCCAAGGGACGTCCTCAGCCTAATTCTCTTGAAGTTTCTGAATTTCGCTTTGTCAATCCACAAGATCTCGAAAAGGAATTAAGGGATAAAGAGGAGGATTTCACCGCCTGGTTCAAAATCCTGTTACCGGAATTTTCCTCCATGGTGGATTTAAACTCATATCTAAGTGTCATGAACCACTTAGATCTTCGACTGTAAGCCTTTCTCCCCTGAGCAATTTAGTTCTCACAATTTCAAAGATTTTTTTGTCTTCAATCTTTCTTGCATCGGACCGTTTCTTAAGGCTATTGAGAGGCATAAACATTCTTCTGGTCTCGTCCAACTTTTCCTGATGCCTGTTCAGGAAAGCCCAGTACAAATTGGTGACCGGGCAATTTTTTGCCGGATTATACTGACATTGTTTGCAAAAGTTGCTCATCTTGTTGATGTAGTTGGCACCGGATATATAGGGTTTGGTGGTCATGATATCGCCGGTGGAGTGGGTTCCCATAGCCAGTACGTTGGGTTCCACCACCCAATCCCAGGCATCGGAGTAGGCTATCCAGAACCAGTCTGTAAGCTCCCTGGGATTGATGTCCAGGAGGGTGGCGATGTTTGAGAGAACCATCAATCTGGTGATGTGGTGACTGTAGGCTTCCTTCCAGACGTCGGCGACCACCGAATCCAGGCATTTGAGCCCGGACTTTTTACCCCAGTATGCCGGTGGCAGGGGAGACTGGGCCTGGAAATATCCGGGGGTGGCTCCACCATCCACTGTTTTAACGGAGAACTCTTCCCTCCACTTTTCATCAGCCCACAAAGCATATCCACCATCTCCAGGTTTATCCATGACTTTTACCGGAGCGGTGTTTAACTGTCGGAATCCATTAGTACTTTTGTGAATCAGGTTGACGAATTCTCGCCAGCCTAGAATCTGTCTGATAAAGCCTTCTTTGCTGTTAATTGGAATATCCAACTTCTCCACATCCGATACCACCCTGGCCGGCAGAAGTCGATGTAAATTAAGGAGTGAAGAGATCCGTGTGTGAAAGATGCCGCTGGAAAGAGTAGACATGGCGTCCTCATAGGGGCCAAATGAATCCATACAATTGTCCAGGCACCATTGCCATAAAGTTTCGGCATCATCAACAGTGGCAGGTGTAAATGACCTTGAAATCTTTCCCGGGTGCCGCGCGAATTTGTTTTCTACCAGGTCAAACACAGCGTCGGTAATTTTATCCGGCTTGAATTGCGGGAGTTCCGGCGCCTCCGGTTTGCCGTCCCAGAAGGAACGATTATCGCCGTCGTGACTGTATTTGCCTCCTATCGGTTTTCCGTCTTTCATAAGGATGCCCGTGCGCTGACGAACATGGCGATAGAATCTATCCATCCTCCATACATTCTGGTCGTTATGGGAATCTTCCAGGTCGTTGATGGTGGTTAGCCATCCTTCGTGAGGCATTACTGAGAGCGTACCGGACTCAATCAGCTCGCTAAGCTCGTTTCGAAGCTCCAGCTCCGCGGCTTCCATCATAATCAGAGGTCTTAACTCCCGGGCTGATTTTGCAAGGGTTGAAGCTACCGGTCGGTCGTTGATTAAATAGATTACCTTTCGCCCCAACTGACTCTGCTCCAGGGCGAAATGTCGCATGTTTGCTATAACCAGAGCCAGTTTCTGACGATGGTAAGGTCTTCTTGCAAAGCTTTCATGGGCCTCAACCATTAGCAATCCGCAGTCCTCGACCGGTGAATCTGAGAGTGGACCTATCTTATCAGTGATCTGATCCGGTGCTGCGAATACCCATTGGACCGGATCGGAAATATTTTCGTTGAATCTGGTTATTTCTGAATTGAACAATTTGCAGGAACCTTGTCGACACCCTGAAATTTTCTATTTGATTTATGTGTTTTGTGTGAACATTTTCATTCTGGATGCTTTTAGATCGGGTGAAAAATTCACTACTTTCTAGAGTCCGACTCGTTTTCGTAAGTTATGCCGCTCCCTTGGGAAATATTGGAACTATATATGGTGGCACTGTCCTTGACAGGTAGGGGCTATCTATGATATATTTGTAAGGCAGTGTCAAAATGAGCATGTTCCGCCGAACGTACAGAGCCCGTACAGGAAAGTACAGTTGAGTAGGCGGCAGCGGGGCTTTTGATTTCGTCCGGCTTTGATCAGAGGCTCATTTACGAATTCAGTTCGATCAATTTATGATGTTGAAGATACTGCTCAGGTGGTCATGTGGAGGTGGTTTAATGATTGACATGCGTCCTTCTGTCATGAAGCTGTTCAGAGAAGATTCCTTTTCTTATCCC
>JAUIJG010000341.1 GCA_030431355.1 bacterium | reverse complement strand
CTAATAAGGCAGAGTGGGCTTTTGAACTCCAGTCATCATGATCCAAGATATTATCCGAGCAATCATACAACGAATATTTCGAGACAAAATTCTCATGGGTCTTCTTATAATAGGTGTGTTTGGGGTCTTCATGACCGGCACTCAACCCAAAGAAGACCCCCCGGTGGCCATTGGGGCTATGAGAGACAGCCACAAGAAAGATGTCTCCCAGTCCAACCAGGAAACAACCCCCAAGCCTCAATCTAAGATGGGCCATAAGGCAAGTCCTAAAAATGTCCCGCAGACAGAAGCTCTTCCAACAAGCGCCAATTCAAACCACCTCAATCCTAAGGAGGCAGAAGAATTTGTCACCTGGTGGCTTGGAGGAGCAATGGACTACAGCGCCGCATCCGCTGAAAAGAATCGCCAGAAAGCGATGGGCTGGATGACTGAAGACGCTGCTCAAATTTTTCAAAATGCTTTCTGGAACGAACAGATCAAACAAGGCATAACAACCGGCAGTATTGTGGCAGCCTTCCAGGCTATCTCCGTTCACGCCACCGCGGTAAATCCAGACGGTTCAGTGGTGGTGCATGTGAAGGGCTCTCTGGTCATGCAGCAGTCAGGCGATCCTTATCCTAAAACAGAACATCTGCTTACTGACTACCTTGTTAAAAAAGAGGACGAAGGTTACAGAATTGCCGGTGTTCATAGCAAGACTTTTGTACAAACGGCCGGTCAAAACACCTATTACTGATAGCAGGGAAATATTGATTGTTCAGTCCATGTGACAGTCGATAAAGATTAGATCCCAAAGAATCACAGTACCCGGGTCCCTTTATGGTATATTGATTTGCCTCCGGTGATTCCTGAAAGTTTTCTGGATGAAACTCCGGTTTTAATAGCGATACAGTTTTGCCGAGATAGCTCAGTTGGTAGAGCAGAGGACTGAAAATCCTTGTGTCGCCAGTTCGATTCTGGCTCTCGGCAATTCTTTTTTTGCAAAGCTCTTGGCGTCCAATGTCAAGGTGCCTAAGATGTCTAACTTGAAATCATTAGAAAAGCTGTTCCTACCCTGTCTTCTGACTGCATGCTTGTTTGTCTTTTTGGGTCTGAATCCAGTCGGCATCGCCCTGGCAGCCGAATCTCCCTTCCTGGTTAAGCCCTATGTTCAACTGGGAAATCACAGGAAGATAACCAGGAACAATACTGACAGATTCGAAATTCTCTGGTGTGCCGGGAAGAAAGATGGCTGGAAACTCCAGTTTCGCCCGGAGAAGAAAAACAAAGATGAGAGCTGGCAAGAGTCCGCCAAGATCTCCGCATCCTTGCAGAAAGCCCCTTCAATAGCGCCTTATCATCTGCTCTGCGGCACCATCGAAAATCCAACCCCCGGCGGCGTCATCGAATACAGACTACAACATCAGGGCAAAGTCGTCTTCCAATCCAAAACAAGGACACGCAAATCCCAGGAGCAGCCATTTACTTTTGCTGTGGCTGGCGATATAGGAGCCGGCTCCCCCGGTCAAAAGAGCAACGTCTTTCAGATTCATAAAAGCAAGCCGGATCTCTTCTTGATTCCGGGAGATATCACCTACAATCGAGGGCGAGTAAGCGAATATTTGACTCGCTTCTTTCCCATTCTAAACTGCGACCAGGCCTCTCCTAAAACCGGAGCCCCGCTCCTTCGCTCTACCCTCACCCTTACAGCAATCGGCAACCACGATATCGCTCTCACCAGCCGGTGGGACGGAGTCGACTTCAGTCATTATCCGGACGCCCTGGGTTACTACCGATTCTGGTCCCAGCCGATGAACGGTCCGGCCTCCCTGGCCAACGGCAGAAACACCACGAAGATAAAAGGTGATTCCAGGGCCCAGCTGGACTTCGTGCGCTCAGCCGGGAAACGCTTTCCGCGAATGGCCAATTACTCTTTTGAATATGGCAACGCCCATTTCATTGTGCTCGACGCCAATCCTTATATGGACTGGACAGATAAAAAATGGCGCAGCTGGCTGGAAAAGGATTTGATTTCAGCTCAAAAATCCGCCTGGCGTTTCGTGTTATGCCACCAACCGGGATTCAGTGTGGATAACAATCACTGGGTAGAGCAGAGGATGAGATTACTCTGTGATCTCTTTGAGAAGCATAAGGTGGACATTGTCTTATCCGGTCATGCCCACACGTATCAGAGGAGCTTTCCCCTCAAATTCTCCGTAAGAAGTAAAGACGGCATTCCTCTGAGGAACGCGAATGGCACTGTAAATGGTGCGTTTGTTCTCGACAAAAATTTCGACGGTAAAACGATCACAAAGCCGGACGGTGTTCTTTATATAGTGTCCGGCGCAGGTGGAGCGAGCCTCTACAGAAAGGGAATTCTTAATCACGAAGAGAGCCTCTTCAACAGCAAGTTCATCGCCAACCAACACAGTTTCAGTCTATGCAAAGTAGAGGGAAAGAACCTGTTGTTTAAACAGATCGGTTGCGATGGCAAAGAGCTTGACACCTTCCAGATAACAAAAGACTGAAACAACACAAAAAAGAACCACTATAAAAATCTTGATGATGCACGCGAGGAGCAAAGGCAATGAGTGATATTTTCAGCAATATCGTCCCGGTAACCCAATACATTTTACTGGCCACGGCAATTCTTGTCGCCGCTGGAGGTGTGGTAGGTTTTCTAAAAGCAAGTAGCATGCCGTCTCTTATTGCCGGTGTTGCCAGTGGTGCCCTTACCCTGGGCGCCTTCGGGCTGACATTCATTGACATGAAACTGGGCATGGTGGTGGCGTTCGTGATCATGACCTTACTTCAAGTAATGTTCGCGATTAGATTGAGCAAGACCAAAAAGTTCATGCCTGCCGGTCTCATGATCATAATCGTAGGAGCGACAGAAACCCTTCTGATTCTTTCTCTAGTCAGTCTTTTCGGACTTATCTAAAGTCTATCTACTTCCTATTTGCCACCACAAGCCACCACATTTTTCAACTTCTCTCTGGCGGCTTGCAGAGTCTCATCCTTACGGCTGAAGCAAAACCGAATATATTTACTGCCCTCTTTCGGGTCGGCGAAGAAGCTAGAGCCCGGCACCACCGCCACGCCTATATCCTTAACTAGATGCTTCGTCAGCTCTACGTCATCGCTAAAACCAAATTTTGTGATATCAGAAAATACGTAATAGGCGCCACCCGGTCTATAGTGCTCAAACCCGGTCTCTTTCAGCATATCAAGCATCACAGACCTTCTTCTTTCATACTCTTTCTGCAAAGCTTCATAAAAGGAATTCGGCAAAGCAACTGCGTGGGCACCGGCTCTCTGCAACGGGGCAGGGGCCCCTACAGTAAGAAAGTCATGTACTTTCCGGATAGGAGAGGTGAGCTCCGCACTGGCAATCGCCCAACCAACCCTCCAGCCGGTTACGCTATAAGTCTTGGAGAGACTGTTGATTGTCACGGTAAGGTCTTGCATACCTTCTATGGAAGCCAGGGCGACATGTTCTTTTCCATCGTAAAGAATGTGCTCATAGATCTCGTCGGTGAGAGCAATAACCCCCCACTTCTGACAGAGACCGGCTATGAATTCAAGCTCTTCTCTGCTAAATACTTTGCCCGTCGGATTATGGGGAGTATTCACAATAATGGCCCGGGTCTTGTCGGAAAAGGCTCTGGTAAGCTCATCTTCATCGAAGGACCAGTCCGGGGCATTCAACCGGACATAGCGTGGGGACGCTCCGGAGAGAATCGCATCCGGTCCGTAATTTTCGTAAAATGGCTCGAAAACAATCACCTCTTCACCAGGATCCACAAGAGCCAACATGGCGGCTATCATCGCCTCGGTGGCACCACAAGTGACAGTAATCTCTCTCTCACTATCAACTTTAATGCCCAGGTAGGAAGCCGACTTGGCACTGATGGCTTCTCTTAAGACACGGTCTCCCCAGGTAATGGCGTATTGATTTATGTCTCCCTGCAAAGCTTCATTAGCAGCCATTTTTAGCTCTTCAGGACAGGGAAAATCCGGGAGTCCCTGGGCAAGGTTGATGGCGCGATGCTCTGCGGCAAGGCGCGACATTTCTCTAATAACCGATTCCTTAAATTGCCTTGCTTTGATAGAAGCTGTTTTGAAAAGCTCTGGTTGCATCAATCTACATTCCTGTCTCGTGGGACTCGACTAAATTCAATAGTCGATCATACACTGAATGACAGCGATGCTAGTAAATATGTAGGAAGCGGCTCTCTAGATAGAAAAGGACTGCCTTCTTACAGGCCAGTTGTCCCCAAAAAATCTTGACTGACCGACCACGGTGACATAACTCTGGTCTTTCTCCTCCCTTCGGGAAAGGAGAACTTTGATTCCGGCGTCCCGGGCAAGAAGACCGAGTTCGTCATTTAAACAACTGACAAGACTGTCAATATTGTCTTTCGCCAGCGCTCTTTTGAAATTGATTTCAAACTCATCGGCAAGACCAAACTTCAGCAGAATTGCCAGATCCAGGGCTGTCTCATTACGCATGGGTGACATGGTTGTTAAATCCGAAACACTCTTGACTTCCAGATAGTAACAACGAGAACCCGGCCAGTCCATGGGAAAATCACCATGAGCCCCATTAGACGGATGCTTTACTGCGCTTTCCCCGCGCTAAAGTCTTGAAATAACAGTAATCAACTGCCTCAGCACCGATATCTCATCCGGATTAAATGCTAAAACCGTGGCTCTGTCCAGGGCTGTCTGGCTCTCAAAGATTTCTCCTTTGATAGCATGGGCCCGGGCAAGAAGCTCATAGGCTGGTGCATATTCAGGATTAGCCGTGACCAGTTCATTAAGAGCCTCAATAGCTTCTTCCACCATGCCCTGTTGAATGAGAATATGAGCAAGCTGTTCGCGGGGCCACTCAAAATCAGAATAATCCCCGACAATAGCTTCATAGGCTCTCCTGGCTTCCTCCACTCTACCGAGTGAAGCCTTCCTACGAGCTTCGATAAAACGCTTCACCGCAAGATATGGCACAGGGTTGGCGGGCAGCCTGGTAGAGACAAGCCGCTCAGCCTCCATACCGGCTTCATCGTTGGAAAGCTCGATAACTTTAGTGAAAGCATCCCTCGCCTGCTCGGGCCAGTGAAGGGAGAGGTATCTTTTACCCAGTTTCAAATACTCTTTTGCCGATAGCCCTTCAGGTATCTCCCGAGAAGGGTGGGTAGCCACAATTAGAGAATGGCATAAATTGCCAGCCGAGGCGACGGCACCGCCAAGGAGAAGATTGATGAACTCTTCTACTCCGTACCGGAGACTGCTTAGAAGAGGAATATTCTCGAGGAAAGCATCGGCTTTATCACCACCGTCCATAAGACGACACTTAAGACCGGAAAGAAATAGGCGAGAGCCTCCCAAAAAACGTCCAGTGAAGGATACTCCTTCGTCCAGATTTTCCAACAGTCTTCTCAAAAGAGAAAAGTCCGCCTCGGTCAAGTTTTCGAAAGGAGTTCCGGCAAAATCACCCCTATCCCCTTCCAGGGCAAGACGGCCGGCCTTTATAGCCTGGCGTGCATTACCCATGAGATGGTACTGAAGAGCCATTCTGCAATAGGATCTGGGACTTAGACCTTTTGGTGGTGATTCGGGAAGAACCATGATTTAACCTTTGTCCTCTCTACCCGCATCAGCTATTTTACCTTTGCTCTGGGGAAATAGAAACTTAAAATCTCCCTATAAGACCGCCCCCCGCAAGCCAGACCGTGGGCTCCCCACTGGCACAAGCCTACTCCATGACC
>JAUIJG010000340.1 GCA_030431355.1 bacterium | reverse complement strand
ATACGGAAGCGAGTCCTCCGCCCAGCTTACCGAAAGGTGTTCTCAATCCGTCTACAATTACCGTTTCATTACCGTTACTAGTCATTTTCCAGCCTTCCTCCCAGCCTTATTCTTTAGAATCTCGGCAGAACCTCTGCAGAATCTCTGCGAATATCTGCGACCGATTTAGAAATGTTACCTGGGAAATTCCGATAATCGCTCAGGTCTTACTATTTGTTCCGATTTGAACTGGACCGGATCATGGAATATAGAAGAGAAGCGACATGGACAGGTCAGAAATCTGATAGTTGTCGAAGAAGTTCAGTTGATAAAATTATTAGATTCCGACTTTCGGGTAGTCCAGGACAAGAGAAGCTCAAAACACCTAAGGATAGAGAAGAAGGCTTAATCAGTCTCCATGACAAATCAATTCGGCAGCCGCCAACCAAATGAGCCACAACCAGGTCGTGAGGGAACAAGAAAGAGACCTCGCATCCGTCCCCAGTCGAACAGAGACCGGGGCGCAAGCCCGGACCTGGCTCAAGATGAGTCCTTTGAACAGACAAGGGATCAAGGACAAGTTAAGAGCCCTAGATTCCAACTGCCTGAAATTGACGAGACCGGGCAGACTCAAATAGACCAGAAGAAACGCTCCATCGCCCTGGTCTTTGACATCCTGGTTGCGTTCTCGAT
The DNA here is from genome assembly GCA_030431355.1 of bacterium. The sequence continues at coordinate 5,078 of JAUIJG010000340.1, read as the reverse complement.
TGCACTAATATGCACTGTTTTCACTAGCTTAATAGGCATGGTTCTCTCCAAATTCATTCCTGGATTAAACCGCCTGATCACCAAAGAGATATTCATAGTCGCCTATTTCCTGGTCAAAGACCGCCTCTACAGGGGAAGAGGAGTAGGCAAGAATCTCATGGGATTGAGGGTGGTAAGCGCGACAAATGGGGCACCTTGCACCCTATTGCAATCGGCAAAGCGCAATATCATCTTCATAATTCCGTTCTTAGTACAGTTTTCAGTAACGATCGCTCTAAACTTCATTCCTCTTCCAGATTTGAGAATGATTATCTCCAACGTTGCCCAACTGGTTTGCATGGCATATGTCCTGATTGTCATTCCTCTTGAGTGCTACCTTGCCTACTCAGCCATCAACGGGCGAAGGCTCGGAGACTTATTCGCCGGAACCGAAGTGGTGGAGGCCGATATGAATTTTTCCGATCCACTTAAGTAGTGGGTCGTATCAATTTCGTACAGCAGTATTTGATTATTGGCGCCAATATAAGATAATTGTCGCTCCAGGCATAAAAAACGGGAGGGACTATTGGTACTTGCCAATAGGTTTTGATGGGATGACAGACATAGAAAAAAAAGCCCTGCTCTGGGGTCCGGTCTCAAGCTTCACAGGACCACTGACAGCCTGGTTGACCAAAAAAGGTTGGCACGTCGACATTGCCTGTAAGTCTAGTTTGAACTTATTGTCACTCTCGCCCCTGGATCTCAAGTCGGCCGCTCGCGGACTTTTGGAATCCTCCTACAAGAGTCACAACAAAGCAAAGGCTTTCGCTGACAAATTCAAGTTTGTCGACCAGAACGAAGCTTTGAAGAAATGCAATTACGACACCATTATCTTTGCCGGTCTACCACCGAACTTTGATGAATCAAGAGGACCAAGAGCCCCCTGGGCTGCAGATGAACTTGAATCCTTGCTCAAAGCAAAAGCGGATACAACAGACCTGGTAGTTGTATCTTCTGTCTACGCCTCGGTGCAGGAAGATGGGGTGGTTCCCGAAGAGCTTTATCTAGAGCGCCGCAAAGCACTATCCAACTGGGAGAGTACTTGCCAGCAGTACGAATCAAAGGTCATCGATATCCTTGAAAGAAAAGGAGATGAATGGAGCCTTGTCAGACTGCCACTGATATGTGGAGCCACTGATGATGGCAAATCCATCAAGAACAACGGACTCTATACCCTCTTCACGGCCATAAAAGAGTTCGCTGAAAAAGAGCCTGGCAGCGACTTGAACCTCAACTATTCTCCCGATGCCACTCTCTGGTATATGCCCCTGGATACCGCTGTCTACATATTCTGGCGCTACCTGGAAGACAGAGAGAAAGACAAAGAAGGCAACAGCACCAGACCCACAATACTAAATATGGTGCCTACCAATCCCGGACTAAATAGAGAGTGGCTTTCACATCTAGCAAAAGCTGTGGGTCTAAAAGAAGTCGTTCCTTCGCTTCAACAAGACATAGAAGTACCAAATACAGTGACTACTTTGCTGACAGATAATGTCCAGGTCTCCACAAGAAATCTTTTCGAGGCTGCCGGCAAATATCATATTCCGCCGGTAAAAGCAGACACCGCCTATTTCAGAACCGTTCTCGCGGTGCATGAAGAAGAGAAACTGGAAGCGGAAAAAGCCGAAATTGAACGGCAGAAAGAGACTGATTTAAAACTGAAAGCCAAAGTTGGTATCAACGCAGAAAAACTGACCAAGCTATATTTTGAGGACTTCTTGCCGACAGTGCTCAACACTGATGGTTTCCTGGACAAAGCCATAGTCCGGGGTAAAGACATCGGCTTTAAAATCAAAGAAGCATCTGAAGATATCTGGATTTTAAAATACAGCGACGGTTCAAGTGTGGCCGAAAAAGAGAAGTTAGTCGACCAGGGTAAGACTCCTTCAATATGCTTCAAGCTCAGCGTGTCCACCCTGCTCAAGCTTCTGGAGAAGAAGCTCAGTTTGCATCGCGCTCTCCTCTTCCGGGAGGTGGAAGTGGTCGGCAATCCCATTAAAATTGTAAAAGTGGTCAGACTTCTGGAAAAATCGTTTAATGAGAATACCCTCTCAAAAGATCAGTTAGAAGAAGTTCTTGTTTGAATCAACCAAGTCTACGCAAACCAAACCAGCATAGAGGCGAGATAATACCTTTCGCCTTCTCGGTTATTTTTTCTCTTCTAGCTATTCATCTTCTAGCGATACCGGCATCGGCATCTGATTATTCCGATGCTGTTGGGTTCTATGAAAACAAACAGTACGAAAAAGCCCTGCCTTTATTTTTAAAAGCCGAAAAGTCAGGTGTGAACAAAACCCTCTCCGCTTACTACCGAGCCCTCTGTTACCATCAGCTAAATCAAGTGACAGAAGCAATCTCAGCCTACCGCCGAGTCGTACGCCTCTATCCTCAATCCCGGGTTGCAGACCAGGCAAGAAGCTTACTTGCGAAGATTGGATCTTCCGGAAGGGAGACAACTTCCAAAACTTCTAAGCGCGCGCCCAGGGAGAAAGATAAGTTTGTCATCCACTATAAACACTGGAAAGACAGTGACCACATCATTGTTAACGCGACCATAAACAACGTGTCCACAAAAATGCTCTTCGATACGGGAGCAGCCGTCACCCTATGCCGTCAGAGTTATCTTGAAAGTGAAAAGATACCGATGGGAAAAACCAGCAGAACCGGAAGAATTAGCGGCGCCGGCGGAGAGGTGGATACAAGAAGCGGTCTTGCGGAAATAGGAGTTGGTGACCTGAGAAGGACTGTCCCCCTGGTAATTCAGCAAGATCAATCCGAAGCCAGATATGGTCTCAACGCTTTCAACAAGCTACCCATACTCGGTCAGAATTTCTACAAGGACTTCACCTGTGAAATTGACGACAGCGAAAAAACTATAACCTTGCATCGAATTCCTCCCCACCAGCTTTCCTCGGTGCAGGGCAACTCGAACAAAGGGAACTCAAACTCCATCAATGAAGTTCCATTTCGGAGAGAAGGAAACAATATTTTCGTCACTGCCATGGTCAACGGTCGCGAATGCGAAATGGTCTTCGACACCGGAGCCCACTCGGTTGTTTTCTCCGACCGCCACCTTTCCAGATACGGCATAAATAGACCAATCCAGGCAACAAAAACCGACGCTGCCAGCGCCATCGGCGGCAAGAAGGCAGCATACAATTTCAACCTGAAACGCCTGCAACTGGGACCGATAGTAAAGAAGAACGTTCCCTGCACCCTGGCCATCCATGGCAATCTCTCTCATCCTCTATTGGGGCAGACTTTCTTGAAAGGTCTTAAATACACCATCGATCCGGTAAACAACCTGATTCGTTTCGATGGTGGACCTCAAAAATTCACTTTTTAATCTTTATTTTGTCCAGAACTCCTGCTACTTGCATAAATTTGATTGCGGGAGGAGGAATATGGTCGAACAAAAGTTTGCCGAAAAAATAGATTCCATTGCGCGAAAGCTGGAAACAGCGGTAGCTCATAGATGCAGTTTCGATAGAGTTCCCTTTGATCCCAGGATAGAGATTAGAGGAGTCCCCCAGGCATTTCTAAGCGGCTTTTCAAGCAGCAAGAGTCTTACCGCCCTCAGGATTCGCCTCAAAAACTACCTGGTCGAAAGCATGGATGATGGTGACAGAGAAGCCATGAAAGTAGAACAAACTTTAGTAGAAGAATATAGAAGAGAAGCGAAAGAGAGAGTATTGAGGGGAGAAAAGCTGTCGACCCTGAAGGCACCCAGCGCTCCTCTTACAAACAGACTGGAAGCCCTGATGAACAGCATAGAATCGGAATTAACCCAAAAGGTGGTAGAACAAATGTCTCCATTGAGCAAAAGATTTCTGGAAGCGGAGTTTCAACTATTAGAATCCCACGGGCACAGAGAGATGACCTTACCCCGGGGCAAAGAGGTAATGACGACAAATATTTCAAACTTTTTTGCCCGTCTTGAGGCGGCTACTTCCCTTGCTATAGAAGAGAGAGAAGGTAAAAGTCACCTCAGAAGAGTAAGCTGAAGAGAAAAATAGTCCAGGACTACTTAGCGGCGGTCTCCTGGATACGCTTCATCGAAGAGAGCAGATTTACCATTTCGATTGCGCCGGCGGCTGCGTCGGCACCTTTATTACCAGCTTTAGTACCGGCTCTTTCAATGGCTTGTTCGATGGAGTCGGTGGTTAGCACACCATATATGGTGGGAACTCCCGTCTCCATACCGACGCTTGCAACACCGGCGGCGTTCTGAGCGCAAACATGATCAAAGTGGGGAGTGGAGCCCCTTATCACCGCTCCAAGACAGATAATCGCATCGTATTTGGAGGACTCGGCCGCCCGTTTTGCCACCATCGGGATCTCGAAGGCACCGGGGACCCAGAGGACATCAATATGCTTTGCTTCAACTCCGTGTCTTTTGAGAGAAGCCACACAACCATCTAGAAGTTGGTTGGTTATAAAATCGTTGAAGCGTGCTACCACAACGGCAAATTTAAGACCTGTTCCTATCAAACGTCCTTCGATTACATTGGGCGAATCATCTGACATTTTTTTGCTCCATCTTACTTTCTAACAGCTTCAACTTTAGCGGGGTCAATGTTCTCCAGACCTTCAAGCCAATGACCCATCTTCTCTTTCTTGGTGATCAAGTACCCCATGTTGTGGCTGTTGCAAGCCGGGGGAAGAGAGACTCGACCAGTCACCTGGAGACCATAGCCTTCCAGTCCGACAATTTTACGGGGATTATTTGTGATTATTCGGACCGATGAAAGTCCCAGGTCACAAAGGATTTGGGCGCCGACGCCATAGTCTCTCAAATCAGGCTTGAAGCCCAGGGCTTCGTTTGCCTGCACCGTGTCTTTGCCGCCATCTTGCAGAGAATATGCCTTAAGCTTGTTGAGAAGCCCGATTCCACGACCTTCCTGCTTGAGATAGACAAGAACACCACGACCTTCCTTGGCGATGAGAGCCATGGCCGCTTCCAGCTGTGGTCCACAATCGCAGCGCAGACTGGCGAAGACATCGCCGGTCAAACACTCACTGTGAACTCTCATCAA
>JAUIJG010000339.1 GCA_030431355.1 bacterium | reverse complement strand
GCCCTCTTGCTTACCCAGGCAACGCCAGCAGCCAGGGGAGAATCCGGCTGTGACCAGATCTTAAAAGAGGCTACGGCACAGTTCGCCCGGGGCAAAATAATCGATGCTTCTCAAACCCTTGAGAAAGGCCAAAAAAGTTGCAGCCAATCATCTAAGTATCAGTTGCTCCTGTCCACGGTGCTTTCCAGAAGACATGGATTCCAGGTCCAGGCGGCCGAAGCGGCCAGAAGAGCCACCGAGCTGGACCCGCAATCCCGCGCTGCCTACTTGCAGTTAGGCGTCTGTTTGATGGCCCTCAAAGACCGGGAAGGAGCAGCCGGGGCATTCGAGAACCTGGTGAAAGTTGACCCCACAAGCTATGAAGCCTGGTCCTCCCTGGGCCAGCTCTATCTTGCCCTGGGCAAAGGGGAAGAAGCAAAGCTTTGCGCTAAAAAAGCAGCCTGCCTTGAGCCGGAATCCCGGGCGGCGAAACTGAATTCAATCAAAAGTCTGGCCAAGATCGGTAAATTCGACCAGACCAGAGGAGCGCTAAAGCAACTTTTGGATAGCGATAGCCTGGAGCCGGAATTCTTTATCTTAGTGGCGGAAACAGCAAAAGATTGCGGTGCCTATGAAGAGGCGATTCAAGCCGGAGACCGGGTCTTGCAAGCTTATCCGCAAAGCCAGCAAGCCCTGGAAGCAAAAGCCGTATCCCAGCTCTGGCTGCGGCAATATAAGGGATGCCTGGAAACGGCGGCATCTTTGAAAGAGCCCCAGGAGATTCAAACCCTGGCATACCTGAAGTTGGGTAATTTGAAAGAGGCAAGAGCAACTCATCAAGCCATAGCAAAAGGTTCGGAAGAATCAAGACTGGCACAGTTAGGAGGAGGGCTTATTAAGCTGAGGGACGGCAATTTGTCGGAGGCTCTAAAAAAGATCGAGGGCTCCCTGGCAGAAGATCAACTCTTCGCGCCTTCTCATATGGAACTGGCAAGAATTTATTTAGCTCTGGGAGATTTTAAAAAAGCAGAAGAGGAAGCTTCCGAAGTTGAACGCCTACCAAGCGCTAAAGCCAGCACCCTGGCCTTGCTTGGAAGAGCAATAATTTTGAAAGGACAGGGACTGGAGAATCTTTCCCTGGCAAGCAAGAAACTGAATGAAGCCCATAAACTCGATGAAAAGAATCCGGATGCTCTTATCGGCTTAGGACTGCTCAAACTGAAATCCGGAAAAGTTGATCAAGCTAAGGACTATGCCAGACAATGCCTCAAAGTGGAGCCGGGAAACATTGACTGTCTGATGCTGAGCGCCCGGATAAACTTTGCCAGGGGAGACAAGAAAGCGGCAGCCCGGGATTTAAAAAATGCCCGCACCCAGGCCCCGGGCGCGGGAACAGTTCTGGTCACCATGGCTGAACAAATGCTCAGTGAAGGAAAAGCCGACAAAGCCATAAAACTGCTCCAATCGAAGGTAGATAGTTCCGGGGATTATCCTCCCCTGGAATTTACTCTGGCTAAAATTTTAAATGAGAAAGGTGATAAAGCATCGGCTGCAGTTCACTTCAAGAATAGCTTGAACAAAGGTTTAGCCGGGAAAAATGCAAGTGAAGCGAAGAAGGCGATCAAAGAGATTGTAAACTAAGAATATCCCCACTGAAAAGACAGAGAAAGACCATGGCCCCAAGTAAAACCCTGACAATCGAATCGGTAAATCCAGCCAATAAAGAGATTCTTGGCGAGTTTCCGGTGATGGATGAAAACCAGGTCAAAGAGTCTGTGGAGAACGCCTGGAAAGCTTTTGAAGATTGGCAATTACTAGACTATGGAAAACGCGCCCGCTACATTCTCAAACTGAGAAGAGTTATCGCCAACCAGGCGGAAGAGTTGGCTGAGTTAATCAGCAAAGAGGTGGGCAAGCCTATTTCGGAGGCCTATGCCTCCGAACTTAATGGCACCCTCGACACCTGCGTCTGGCTGGCGGACAACGCTGAGAGAATCTTGAAAGATCAAATGATCAGCCTGAACAGCCCTATTCTCTCCACCAAACAGTCAGTTATCGCTTTTGAGCCCCTGGGCGTAATCGGTATCATTTCTCCCTGGAACTTTCCATTTTCAATTCCGATGATGACCATTCTTATGTCGGTCATGGTCGGCAACACCGTTGTATTGAAGCCTTCGGAAAAATCCACCCTGGTAGGAATCAAAATCGGAGATCTCTTCAAAGAAGCCGGTTTCCCCGAAGGAGTTGTATCGGTGGTCACCGGTGATAGGGTCACAGGAAAACATCTATCGGAGTCCAGGCTGTCCAAACTCATATTCACAGGCTCTGTGGATGGTGGCAGAAAAGTTATGCAACAGGCGGCAGAGGGCATCACACCGGTAACCCTGGAGTTAGGCGGCAAGGATGCGGCTGTGGTGCTGCCGAGCGCTCCGAGCAAGTGGACCGCCAGAGGTATTGCCTGGGGAGCCTTTACCAATGCCGGTCAAGCCTGCGCCTCCATAGAAAGACTATATATTCTAAAGGGCAAAAATTCGGACAAATTCCTTGAAGAGCTGGTGGATTTCACAAAAAAATTGAAGGTAGGCCCTGCTACTGATCCCACTGTGGATATCGGTCCGGTGATAGACCAGGAACAGCTGGACAGAATCAGATCCCAGGTGGATGAAGCCGTGGAAGCCGGAGCCGAAGTCCTCACCGGTGGCGGAGTCCCGGAGGAGCATGGTGGATTTTTCTTTGAACCGACGATTCTAAAAGGCGTCAATAATTCGATGAGAATCATGAGGGAAGAGACTTTCGGTCCGGTACTACCGGTGATGATTGTCGACACCGAAGACGAGGTAGTGGACTTAGTCAACGACTCCGATTTTGGACTGACCGCATCGATCTGGGGCAAGAAACTTAAACGAGCTGAAGACATTGCCCGGGATCTGGAAGTAGGAACGGTCTACATCAATGATTGCCTTTTCAGTCACGCCTCACCACAGCTGCCCTGGGGCGGAATAAAACAGAGCGGTTTCGGTCGCTCCCACTCTCACTTCGGTCTAATGGATCTGGTCAATATAAAACACATAAACATAGACGCGGCCGGTGGCTCATCCCGGATCTGGTGGTACCCTTACGGTCCGTCCAGAATCAAGATGATGTCCGGCGGTCTGCATGCATTCCATGGTAAGTTTCCATTTGGAAAACTTGCCGGTCTCTACAACTTTGTAAGCAATCTAGCGAAAAAACCTAAATAGTCGCTGGCGTAGATGACTTCTGCCCTTCAAAGACAGTTTTCATCAATGCCACCGCTTCTTTGCATTCGTCCATGGTATTGAATTTACCCATGGAGATTCTCACCGAGCCCCTCACCAGGCTACACGGCACATTGAGGGCAGAGAGCACATGGGAAGGCTCGACAATCCCCTTGTGACAGGCGGAGGCCGAGGAGCAGCAGATACCTTTCAAATCCAGCTGCATAACAAGAGCTTCGCCCTCACAGTCGGAGACTGCGATACTGACATGACCGGGCAAGCGTCTTTTCAGATCCCGGGTTCCGGTTACATGAACTCCATCGATGGAGGCAAGCTCATCGAACATGAACTCCTGCATCTCCTTCAACCGGGACGCGCTGGACTCTAACTCCTGGGAAGCAAGCTCGGCAGCCATGCCCAGGGCGACAATATTGGGCATCGACTCGGTGCCCGGCATCAGGCCTTTTTCCTGACCACCACCGAAAGTAATAGGCATTACATTGAAGCCTCTTCTGAGAAAAAGCGCACCAATACCTTTGGGGGCATGAAATTTATGTCCCGATATCGACAGAGCTGATACCGGGACATCTTTCAAATCTATTTTGACCTTTCCACAAGCCTGTACGGCATCGGTATGGAAAAATATCTCTCTTTCTTCTTTCTTGCAGATCTCTTCCACCATACAAGCCATCTCTTTAATCGGTTGCAGGGTCCCGATCTCGTTGTTGGCCCACATGATTGAAATGATGCTGGTCTCGGAAGTGATCGCGTTCTTGAGCTGCTCGACCTTGATGAAACCTTCTTCATCTACCTCCAGAAAAGTCACCTTCCAGCCCTGGGCTTCCAGGAAATTGGCCGGTCCCGTGATAGCCGGATGCTCAATCTTTGATGTAATCAAGTGCTTGCCGTGACCATTCGCTTCAACAAATCTGGCTCGACCAAGAATCGCCAGGTTATTGGCGAAGGTTCCACAGCCAGCAAAATAAATTTCGGTGGGTGAGCAGTTGAGCAAACCGGAAACTCTTTTTCTTGCCAGAGCCATGGCTTTGTAGGAGGTTCTGCCGATCTCGTGAATGGAGGAAGGATTACCATAATTAGAGGTGATGAAATCCACCATGGCATCCGCTACTTCTTTGCGCACCTGGGTGGTAGCACTGTTGTCAAAGTAAATACTCATAGGTCAACTACTTTTTCCTGGCAAGAACAGTCCTGATAACTGATTTGATAAGGGATTGAGAAATAGTACCACGGTCGCGAAGGCAAACTGGAAATAAGTGGAGCTAGATAATAGAACGCTAAAAAAGATTGAATTGTTGACCGGAAGATAGAACACCTTCCATGTCCATCTGCTAATGTCAAGGCATCTCGGCTCTATGTCTCGACCGGGGGAGACGATCACAGCTTTGCTTTTGAAAATACTCATTCTAATTCTTGTGGTAGTGGCAGGCATGCTGCTGAACATCTGTGTGGGCGATGTGCACCTGAGTCCGGCCACTGCCCTGAACACTCTTCTTTCCCCGGATTCCTTGCCGGAAGCCCAGAGTGCCGCCCGGGAAATCATCTGGCAAATCCGGCTGCCTCGATTGCTGACAGCAATCACCGTGGGCGCTGCCTTGAGTGTAAGCGGCTACCTTCTCCAGACCTTATCCCGAAACAATCTTGCTGATCCGTATTTGACCGGCGTATCCAGTGGAGCCGGGGTGACAGTGGCGGTGGGATTATCCCTGGGGCTTTCTTTTACCTATGTTCCTCTGGTCGCTTTCATCGGTGGTCTGTTGGCCAGCTTGATCGTGGCAAGCCTGGCGAAAAATCCCACCGGCTTATCCGTGACCAGAATGCTTTTGGCCGGTATCGCTCTTTCCACCATCGGAAGTGGCATAATCACCCTGGTTATCACCAACGGCTCCGATCCTATAAAGGCTCAAGGCATATTCTTCTGGCTTGCCGGAGGCATCTCAGGAAGAACCTGGCAAGAGCTTTTTCCTGCTGCACTCTATACAAGTATGGGAGTATTGCTTGCCCTGGTACTCTCAAAGCAACTTCGCCTACTATCCCTCGGTCCCCAGCAGGCTCGCTCCCTTGGTGTCAACGTGGAAGCTGTGCAATTAATACTATTGGCAGTGGCGGTGTTAATGTGCGGCGCGGCTGTCTCTGTATCCGGTCTGGTCGGATTCGTCGGACTGGTGGCACCCCATATAGCCCGGCAGATATTCGGTCGAGACGAAAGAGTTCATATAATATGTACGGCTCTTCTAGGAATCGCCCTGGTTCTGGTCAGCGATCTGGCCGCCCGCTCCATCGCAAGCGGTCAAGAGCTGCCGCTCGGCACGCTACTTTCTCTAATCGGCGGTCCATTCTTCCTCTATCTGGTATCAAAACAGCGGGGTGAAGAATTTGCCTGAGACTTTGCCCTCTTCAGATTCAATTTTAAAATGCGGCAACCTGTCGGTCGGCTATGAAAGCTCCGGTATTGTGCTTTCCGACGTAAATCTAGAAATTCAGCCGGGCTCAATCACAAGCATTGTCGGTCCCAACGG
>JAUIJG010000338.1 GCA_030431355.1 bacterium | reverse complement strand
AACCCTGGCAGCCATGGCTAAAACCACCGCTACCGACGCAGCCATGAAAGTCTCCACCGAAGCAATGTCTATCCTGGGGATGGAAGGACTGAAGCCTGATCTTCTGCTTGAGAGAATCTTCCGAGATGCTAAAGCAGGTCAGATCTATGAAGGCACTAACCAGATACAGAGAATGCTAATCGCAAGAGCCCTCTTGAAGTAAGCCGAAAGGAAGCAATGAGTCCCAGCGAGATAAAAAAATCAAATAAGGATGCCGAGACTATCTCTCGGAGCGCTTCCTTGGTCATAAGCGAAAACCCGGAAGTTTTCGGGGGGTTGTCGGCTGGGTTCAGCTTTGTCAAAGAGCAGGAACACCGAAAACTTATGCAAAAGGGAATCATGATTCTCATTCTGGTGGCCATGATTCCCCTATCAATTATTGCTTTTAGAATTTATCTGGAATTTTCCACCGAAGGCAACGGCAAGGTGATGTTGGATATAGTTAAGATCCTGTTCATCACCGGAGCAACCTTTGTAATCGCATTTTTTGCAAGTCTACCTTTCACCTACAAATTGATAAAGAAAAGGCTCATAGAGATGGAGGAGGTTGCCCTCTTCGGAAGAGATTTTGCCCTTTTCAATCTTCCAATTTATCGCCAACAACTTGTGCAGTTGAATGACAAGCTCAAAGGAGCAGCTGAAGACGAGGCGGTTTTCTCCGGTCTTGACCTGGTTAAAGACCTGGTACCGGTGGTGAAGCTCCTCATGGCGAAAGAGCGAAACCTGCTCAAGTGGGGGATGTCCGGTTTTAAAATGCTCAAGAATTTGAAGAGCTTCTTCGAAGGTAAGAAATAGCCAGTTTAGACCCACAGATTAGTATCATGCCACCCAGCAAATCCATGCCGACGCCGACAAAAAAATCTTTCACCGACTATGTAAGTTTGCGCAAAGAGCTTATTGAAGAAGGGCTGGATCGTTTTTTGACGGGGAAAGATCCGGACCTTTTGTACAAGAGCATGCGCTATTCCGTTCTTGCCGGCGGCAAGCGCCTGAGGGCTCTTCTAGCCCTTGCTTCCTTCGAGTCTATAAAAGAGATCAATAGCCAGAGTCCTGGTGTAGTAAGGTCCCAGGATTCACGGGAATTGCAAAATTCCAGAAATTTGAAAGAAGGCGATAGTTGCCTTGATGAGATTCTACCGGTGGCTTGCGCGATTGAGATGGTCCACGCCATGAGTCTCGTCCATGATGACCTTCCCTGCCTGGACAATGACGACTTGAGGCGGGGAAGACCTACTAATCACAAAGTCTTCGGCGATGCCATCGCTCTGCTTGCCGGCGATGCCTTGCTTATGCAAGCAGTGGAGACAATCATCGTCCATTCACCTTTCTCAATAGAACGTGCCCTTCTCCTGGATGTGGTGAGGGGTCTCACCCGGGCCACCGGCGCTGAGGGCATGGTCGGCGGTCAAGTTTTTGATCTTATATATACGGGACAACTAAACCTGCCGGAGGCTGTGGACGAGAATGTACTGGCAATGGCGGAAAGAGATGCCGTCAGCCTGGAGTCCCTGAGCTCCTCCGAGAATTATGAAAAAGCTATAACACCAGAGACGGTGAAAATAATTCACTCGAGAAAGACAGGAGCGCTGATTAAATACTCCCTGTGGGCTGGGGCAAGAATTGCCCGGGCGTCAGAAGAGCAACTTGACGGTATCGACCGCTTTGGAGAATTACTTGGTCTTGCATTCCAGATTGCCGACGATCTTCTCGATGTCACCGGTGATATCAAAACCCTTGGCAAGACACCGGGGAAAGACGAGAGATCAGACAAAGCCACCTGGATAAAAGTATTCGGCGTGGATGGCGCTCGGAAGAAACTTGAAAGCCTTCATGAAGAAGGTAGACAAATATTGATCAATTATAATCTTGACAGCCAGGAGTTCCCGGTCCTTTCCCAGCTGCTCGAGTTTGCAATAGTTAGGACCAGCTAATTCTGTTTGGGATTTTGGATTTTTAGAACAACCATGGACTTATCGGACTTATCATTTTTAACGTCTCTCGGCACAATCTGCTCCTCCCTGGGCGCCGGACAAACCCTGGCGGTTCAGAGTGTCGACACGGCTAATGTGGACCAGCGAGGCTGGCAGGTGGTGTTGGTCACAATATTGGCCAGCACCCTGGCCCAATCGGTAAAAGTGGTCACAAAGCTGATTAAGACCGGGAAATTGGACCTGAGAATCATAGCCAAAACAGGTGGCATGCCCTCCAGTCATTCCAGCTGCACCATGGGAATGGCAGTCACAGTGGGACTTATCGAAACCTTTAACTCAGTCTCATTTGCCATCGCGCTCTGCCTGGCGATCATCGTCATGTACGACGCAGCGGGCGTCAGGAGGACGGTAGGACTTCAAGCCAAGGTTCTAAACGAAATGTTGACCGAGCTGTTTTCCGAGCATCCTCACCTCAGCTCAGAACGGATTAAAGAATTCCTAGGACATACCCCTTTCGAAGTTTTGGTCGGAGCTATTTTTGGATCGCTTATCGCATGGCTCTTCAATATACTTACGCTTCAGTACTTTATAACCGGATAAGATACTGGCTTCACCGGTTGTCATGCGCTCAAAAGCCTCAGTCTATGAAAGAGAAGTAATACATGACTACCATCAAATTTGGTGTGTTTTGCTCTATAATCAAGGTCTTGGAAAGGGTTGCCAGGTTCATTCTAAAAACCTACTTTTAAAAGGGTAAGTGCTAAGGGTGACGATCTGGAGTATCGCTCCGGATAGTTGGCGATTGAACAAGTCAGGAGTCAACGGTTTCCTTAACCTCATTGGCTAATTGCTAGGCAAAAGTCAATGGCTGTGCGTTGGAAGTGGTGGCTTTCGCTGCCAAATTCAAAATTGCTGTACCAGTCGGATTCCGTGTTATTTGATAAAGGAGGAGAGGCAAAAGGAATTACATATTTAAATGATAAGTAGTTACCTGATGCCGAAAACTAAATGAACACAACGGTCCAAAATAACACCACACCAAAAACCACCTCGCCACGGCGTTCACGTTTTCCTGGCAAAGAATCAGGTTCGGTTTCCTTTAACTTAACTGCCCTTGGCCGTCAACTGCTCAAAGAGCAAGCTGCCAATGCTGGCGTTTCCAACGGCGACTATGTCGAAATGCTCATCCGTGAGCGCGCCGGCATGCCTCCGCTGAGACTGCCTGCTTCGTTAAAGCAAACTGGTCCCAAAGGTGGTGCCAAGTCTTTCTTCTTCGGAAAGAACAGAGGCACAACCACTGCTGTTTGCGTGACCCCAATGGCTCACAGATTGCTTGATGAGCAAGTCGCAGCTTCTAGAATGAGCCGCGGTGACTACATCGAGTACCTACTTCGCGAGAAGTCCGGAATCATTGAAGAGTCCTTCAAGAACTTCAATCTTTCCGCATGGCAAGCACAACAAGCTCAAATGCATGTTCAACAGCCGCAGCCTATTCAACAGCCTGCGCCTATCCAACAGCATCAAGCTCCTGTTGAGCAACCCCAGACTTCTTTCGCACCGCCTCAGCCCCAGCCCGCTGTATACCAGCCTATTCAACAGCCTGTACATCAGCCTGTTCAACAGCCGGTTCAGCAGCCCGTGACTGAGCAGCAGCGTGAGCAAACAACTGCTCCCGCTCCGTTCCCGGTGCGTGAGTGGAATTCCGGTAACTAATCGGAAAATCACGAGGTAAATTTCAGGAGTAAATCCTGAAGAGATCAATTAAAGAGAGGCTTTCTCAATGAGGAAGCCTCTTTTGTTTTGATCTCTAAAAGACGAGTAAGCGTCAAAAGAGAAGAATATTGAATAAAAAAGAAGGAAAGAAGCAAGCAAAGTACCAAGGAAGCAAGGAAGCAAGGGAAAAGAACACGTTCGCTTCGCTAGAAGAGAATTGCAAGTAGAGGAGATTTTGTCGGCGAACTTGAAGTCGCTCAGGGTCGCCGCCATATTAGAACCAGTTTATAAAACCATCTTTCCAGCTCAGTTCTTCGCATCAATCGTCTTCCCGAAATTCTAAACTCGCCATCAAAACTTGCCAGCTGTTTTAAAAGAACCTGTTGAGCGCGTTGGTCGAGTTCAGCGAGATGATCAGGATGAGCGCGTTGCTCTGGTTCAGCAATATGATTAGGATGAGCGCGTTGCTCGAGATGATCAGGCAATAGACGACGCCTTCTCAAAAATCTGACAAACATTCTTCCATCAAACAATCCCCCGTGATAGGCGGGGCAACCATGAATTTTGGCGTAGGAATCAAAGCAACTCTCAAAATCATCCTTGAGCAACTGATCCAAAATTGGCCAGGACTTCCTCACCGCTTTCAATCGTTTTATTCGCAAAGTCTGCTTGAGAGAGCGGAATCGCTGGTAGTTAAAACCTGGAGGAATTTCTTCAAGACCATGAAGCGCTCTGAGCATCAATGTCTGCTCCGCTTTCATTTTGCTTCTTATTTCAGAATTCGATTTCACTTTACTATTTGTTTTCACCTTACTAAAAGATCCGCCCTGGTGAATTTCCGCATTATCGTGCAGACCTGAGTCAATTCCCTGTCCAGGCTCTCCTCGTCAGGAAAGTGATCATCTCTCTCCAGAAGAACGGCCGGTGAAACCCCAGTCTCCAAAGCGAGACCTAGGGTCTCTATCACATTTCCATTTATCGGATGGGCATGGGTGTCATGATAGAGACCGGCTCTGACCTGCCCCCCGGCGACATGAATATAAGCGACTCTCTCCCGAGGGAGTCTCTTCAAATAGTCCGCCGCAGAAAATCCCAGATTGATTGCGTTGGCAAGAAGATTCGATACGTCGAGAAGCATACGGCACTCGACAGATTCAAAAACAGCTCTGAAAAACTCTAACTCAGGAATGGTGTTTTCTGGCCATTCTATGTAAGAGGCGATATTCTCCATGGCTAAAGGTAAGCGAAGGAATTCAACGGCGTAGGAGATATTTTCGATGAGCACTTTCAGTGTCTCATCGGTCCGCTTTACCGGGAGCAAGTGACCGGACTCAAATCCTCCGGAACGAACGAAAGCGAGATGATCACTTATCAAGCAAGCTTCGTACATCTCAGCCACTCTGTTCAGCTCATTCATATACGCTTTTGAAGGAAGCTCGGCACCACCCAGGGAAAGCCCTATCGAGTGCAATACAACTTTTACTCCCCTTCGTCTGAGCTGCAATATAGCAGGCTCCGGCTCCTTATCCAGGAAGTGATTTTCAGCCAGTATCTCGATAAAACCAAGGTCTTTGCGTCTTTCAATATGCATTGCCAGTTCAGGTCGAAAGGCGACTCCAAGACCATCCAAAGCCAATAACTCCCGGGTCTCAGCCACCGCAACCACCACAGCCGCCGCAACCGCCACAGCCACCGCAGCCAGAACAACTGGAATAACCACCGGAATCAGAAAGGGAGGCTGGTGAAAAATAGCTCTTCATTATTGAAGAAGATGGTGCCACCATCATCAGTGGTCCAAACAAGGAGACAGCAAGTAACATGTCCTCCGAGCTAACCGTTGACTGGCTGGTGCCGGCAGATGTATAAAGTCCTCTGTTTTCATCCTGGAGATGACGGAGGAGTTCATCTCCCCGGGAAGTTCTGATAGTGGTGGGGAAATGGGCAAGCCAAGCGAGAAACAGAGAGAGAATGACTAAAATTATTAAAACTGCTACAGGGCGATTGGTATCGGTCAGAGCCTCATAGATTCTCGGCATACCTAGAAATAAAGGTGGCAAGAGCAGCATCGCCACGGTGAAATAACTAATCAATCT
>JAUIJG010000337.1 GCA_030431355.1 bacterium | reverse complement strand
GAAAGACCAATGGTCACAGGTAAAAAAGAAGAACAACTTGATTTCATCAACACTACAGTCGACAAAAAGAAGCTCGGTAAGCTCCTTTCCGACATGTACGAAAGATTCGGTACGGCTAAAACCGCCGAGCTCGCCAACGCGCTCAAGGACCTCGGGTTCAAATACGCGACCAGAGCCGGTGTAACCATCTCTATCGATGACCTCGATGTTCCTGAATCCAAGCGGGATCTCATCTCCGAAGCGGAAAAAGAGATCGAGAAAGCCCAGAGAAGATATGAACGTGGTGATATCACCGAAGTTGAGAGATACAACAAGGTTATCGATACCTGGTCGGCCACCACTGACCAATTGACCAAAGATGTGGTCGATAACTTCGATAGATTGAACCCTGTATATATGATGGCGTTCTCCGGTGCTAGAGGTAACATCTCCCAGGTTCGTCAGCTTGTCGGAATGCGGGGCTTGATGGCTGACTCCCAGGGTCAGATCATCGACCTTCCTATTAAGGCTAACTTCCGGGAAGGATTGAACGTTACCGAGTACATCATCTCCAGTTATGGTGCTAGAAAAGGTCTTGTTGACACGGCGCTCAAAACAGCCGACTCCGGTTATCTGACCCGTCGACTGGTGGACGTTGCCCAGGACGTTATCGTTCGTGATCCTGATTGTGGAACCCCCAACGGTATCTACATGCAGCCTATTGTTGACGCCGATAAAGAGATGGTCAGTCTGGCCGAGCGTATTTACGGACGGACACTGGCTGAAGATTTTGTCGATAAAGAGACCGGTGAAGTTATCGGTGCTACCGGCCAGGTAATCGACAGACCTCTGGCTAAGACCATCGACGAAGGTCTGACCAAGAAGAAGAAGAAAATACTTGTGAGATCTCCTCTCACTTGCGCTTCTCAATATGGTGTCTGCCAGAAATGCTACGGTTGGTCCCTGACCACCAGTAAAGCGGTGGACTGCGGAGAAGCAATCGGTATTATCGCCGCCCAGTCAATCGGTGAACCGGGAACCCAGCTCACCATGAGAACGTTCCACACCGGTGGTGCGGTTGCCGGCGGTAAGAGCCGTATGCAGGTCAAGTCTCCGATCTCCGGTACCGTTGATTTCAAAATCCAGACCCGTAACTTCAGAACTGCTTACGGTGACGTGGTTGACCAAACCACAAAAGAAGGTAAGGTCACCATCTCGGACGGTAAGAAAGATAAAACAGTCAATCTGCCTCCTAACAGCCTTTTGATGGTACAGGCCGGAGAGGAAGTCAAAGCCGGTCAGCTCCTTGGTGAGTATGATCCGCC
Organism: bacterium; assembly: GCA_030431355.1. The sequence continues at coordinate 4,481 of JAUIJG010000337.1, read as the reverse complement.
CGGTGCCAAGTCTTTGACCGAGCGTGCTACCAAAGATATCACCGCCGATATTTCCGGTCGTGTCGTCTTCCAGGGCTTCCAGGCCGACGAGAAGCGCGACAGACAGGGTAATATCTCCAGAACCGCCAACAAAGCCGGTATTATCTGGGTACTTGAAGGCGACGTGTATAACCTGCCCACCGGCGCATCGGTTGTGGTGAAAGACGGTCAGGATGTATCCGCCATGGATGTACTGGCTGAGATCCAGATCATGACTGAGCATGGTGGTGTAGTCCGCTACGGTAAAGAGATTGAGACCGAAGAGATCAAGCGTGGACGTAAGAAATCCACCAAGCTTGTTAAAGGTAAGGAGATCAACGTCGTTATCGCCCAGGTAGGTTCTGAAAACGCCAAGCTTGATGCCGGGCAGAAAGGTGCTTACTGGAAAGTCGGTAAAGGCAAAGAGACCTGGGCCCTCAAAATCGTTAATGACGAAGTGGTCGAAAACGGTAAGATTGTCGCCGAACTGGTGGACGACGGATACAACACCGTCACCTCCGGCGGTGAGATTATCTATGATGGCGTCGAGATCGATGATCGTCGGGTGGTAACCAAAGCCGGCAAGCTGCTCTTCGTTCCTGAAGAAGTACACTTCATCTCGAAAGACATCAGCTTGAAAATGGCTGAGTCCGGTGAGCTTGTCACAGCCGGTCAAGAAGTGGTCAAAGATGTATTCGCCCACATGGAAGGAATCATCGAGATCGTCGCCGACAACGATATTATCCACGAGGTAATCATCAAGCCGGGCGAGAGCATCGAGATCGGTGATCCGTCCGAATTGAAAGTTGCCGAAGGCGAGATAATCGAGCCTGACACCGAGATTCTGGAAGGCTATTCCTTTAAAGAGCGCAAGATGGTCAACATCATGGAGCTTGAAGAAGGTAAATTCAGAGCCATTGTCAGACCGGTGGAAGAGTATCTGATCGAACCAAGAGATACCAAGTTCCAGCATGAACAGTCCGACGAGAAGATTGGTCTGCGTTCTGTAACCCAGCTTCTCTTCAGAGACAGAGAGAAAGTAAGACAGGTTCAAGGCGCTGCCCTGACCCGTACCTCTCTGGTTCTGCAGATGCAAGGTTACTTGCAGCAGCTCAAAGGTATTGTGGAAATGACCGACAAACTCAACATTGTCGTTCAGGAAAACATTATGCTGAGACGGGAGCAAGACCTCAACATCACCCTTCTCGATGTGGAAGACGGACAGGAAGTGGATGCCAACACAGCGGTGGCCACAACCCAGGTTCTCACCAGATCCGATGCCAGAGTTCAACTCTCTAAGACCGACGAAAGAAGATTGCTTCTTATCACTGAAGAACAGCAAGTTGAGGAAGCCATCAAGGGTGCCGCCTCCGTCAAGGAAGGCGATATCATCAGAGATGGTGATAAACTCAGCCGTTCTACGAAAGCTGAGCAGACCGGTCAGGTTGTAAAAGTAGATAAGGACAGTGTCATCCTCCGTAAAGGAAGACCGTACCTGATCTCCTACAACACCCAACTTCATGGTGAAGACGGAGCCCTGGTGCAACGTGGTGACCTGCTCGCTACCCTCATCTTCGAAAGACAGAAGACCGGAGACATCGTACAGGGTCTTCCGCGGGTTGAAGAACTGCTTGAAGCCAGAAAGCCGAAAGAATGCGCTATTCTGTCGGAGAAAGAGGGCCGAGCTAAGATCACCGTGGATGATGACGTCAAACGTCTCTATCTCACTTTTGATGACGGTGCCGAAGAGGAGATTCCGATTCCGCCCGGTCTCAACATCGTGGTCGACGACGGTGACAGAATCGCTATCGGTGACCCGCTCACCGACGGTCCGCCTAATCCTCACGACATTGTCCGCTTGAAAGGAATTGAAGCAGCGCAGAAATTCCTGGTGGATGAAGTTCAGTCCGTATACCGTTCACAGGGTGTTGAAATTGCCGACAAGCATATTGAAGTGATTGTCAGGCAGATGACCCGTAAGGTTAGAGTGGATGAGCCCAATGACACCATCCTTCTTCCCGGTGAGTTGATGGAGCGTTTTACAATCGACACTGAAAACGAGAAGATGTCTCAGGCCGGTAAGGACGGTGCCACCTACACCGATGTGTTGCTTGGTATCACCAAAGCCAGCTTGAATACCGAGAGCTTCATCTCTGCGGCTTCCTTCCAGGAGACCACTAGAATTCTTACCGAAGCAGCCGTGGAAGGTAAGAAAGACTGGTTGAGAGGTCTCAAGGAGAACGTGATCATCGGACGATTGATTCCGGCAGGTACCGGATTCGCCGGACATCACGCTCCCCAGGAAGAAGAAGAGGAAGAGCAAGATATCTATCCGCCAATCGGAGACGGTAGCTTCAACGTTCCCCAGTAAATAAAACACGGGATGTTCCTGAGTTATAAGAGGACTGATTAATCAGTCCTCTTTTCTTTTGGCCATTTGTCCGTAACCTAAGTCTGAATTTCAGGATAGTATTCCGCTTCGGTCAGACCGAAAGTCCAGGCGATTCCGGCTTTGGCGGTTAGAGTGTCGGGGGGAACTCGCAAGAAATAGTGTTTATAGGAACCATCCGGTTCGGGCGTGGAGTTTTTTACCATCACTACCAGTAGTGGCTCATCATCCTTGAAGCTTCTCTGAAACAAAGTCCCGTATTCGTCCTGGTTAATTACCCTGGCTTCTGAATCTTCAAGGAATTTGGAGATTCCATACCTGTCTATCAAGATCGTTCTAATTTCGATATTCTTTTCTTGATCGATTTTTTCTATAGTTATCTGCTCGGGATTCTCAATGATATAGGCTGGAACATTGCGACCATGCCAGGAATAGACCTTTGTGTCATCCTTGAAAGTTAGGGACGGCTTACTTTCGTTGTGGTATCGAAACTCATCGTCCATCCTTACTGAAACAGGATAGTCACAGACAAAACAGATATTGTCGTAGAGGGCAAAGGCGTAGGCTGATTTGAGCAGATCTTCAAAGAGGCTGAGTTTTCTATCGTTCTCCTCGCTATAGAGCCCGGGCAGCTTGGAGCGCATGTAGAGGTTGAGGGGAAGCCAGCTCAATACCTGGGATTGCCGAAAAATATCGAGCTGTATGGTGCTGGCAAGTAAGCGAATGGCTGGATCTCCATAGGCTCCGATTCTTGCTCCTCCCCACAGTTCAAATGTTCTGGGATTGCCGGACTGGTTTTCTAAGTCCGCCTGGTAGATAAGTTTGAGCAGGTCGGCGACGCTGCCCGGGTGCAACGTGTGTTTTTCGAAGAAATCCGGTTCTTTTTCCACCAGGGTCTTTTTGATGGAGCGCACTGACTGGGCGAAAAGATTGGGAATTATCTGAAGACCAAGCTGAACCTCCATGCGCTCGTAAGCGCTGGGAATCGTCGAAAACTCTTTCTTGACCTGTTCAACACAGTCCGGGGAGACAATCGATTTTAGCTCTGACTCCAGGGAGCGGGCTAGACTTTCTGATTCTGCCATGATCGTCGAGTTGATCATCAATCCTATGGATGAGAGTTTTGGAGAAGAGGTGGTATCAAATGTAGAGCCTGTACTTTCATGCAGTTTGCTGAGGAATCTGTTTATCTCTTTTCTGTTGTTCTCTTGTTGAATTTTGCTGCTGTTTATCCTGAGGCTTTCAATCAGGTTGTCGGTCACTTGGGCGTCATAGACTTTCCAGAGTTTTTGCCAGTCAGGCGACTTCAGATGGCTGCGCAAGCAATCCAGATTTACGTTTGCTACGGAGAGGGCGATTAAGAGCGGAATATTGGTGAGCTGGAAGATGCTGTTTACCCGCACAACTCTTAATTGAGAGGAGTCAGCCGTGTATTTGGCTGCGCTATCGAACAGGGCAAAGAGGGACTGCTCGAAATCGCCGCTGTCGAGGGTGGGGGTTCGTGCGGGGATGGCCGTCGAAGCGATCCACCCGTCTCGGTAGTTTTCTAAATTGTCTCGGAAGCTTTTACTCAGCTCCACGGTGTATTTGTTGGCTGCGGTGTTCATTGAAAAGCGATTGGTAATTTGGAAGGTTTTTGATACTTGACTCAGTCTATGACCGGTCTGGAAGAGCCAGGTTCGTATTCTCTTTGCTGAATCACCCTGTAGAATCCTGGCTCCAGTGTGATGGGGCTGTGTTCTTCATGAACCAGGACCGCTCCGGCATTTGCCTCCAACAGTCTGTCGTTTTGCCAGCGATAAAGACTGGCGCATAGCGGGTCTATGGCATGGGCGTGGCCAGTCACCTCTCCATAGGCGAGCACTACCCTGTCATCCACTGCTTCCCTGGTCGCTCCATCCGGAATCTTTTCCAGATCCAACTTGACCAGTAGTACATCTCCCTGCCGGTATTGTTTGACCAATTTAGCCAATTTGACCATATCCCCCATATTCAGTCCTCCGGGTCAGCCAGCCTTTTATTCGCTCAGTCCACCTTCTTCAACTGTTATTCCCAACCAGGGCGGTTTTGTCTC
>JAUIJG010000336.1 GCA_030431355.1 bacterium | reverse complement strand
GCCTATCTCGGACCCAGAGAGATGAACTATCACTTCCGCGTATATCAATCTCTGGTGCCCAGAATTAAGAGACCTACAGCGGTCTGTTTGATCAAGCAGGGTTAGAAGATAGAAGAGAAAGCCCTATCGGCTTTCGGTTTTTTTAAAAGCCTTGATCAGTGCTCTTTGCTCCGCGTTCATTTTTTCTATGTCCGCGGAGAGAAGGCTAATTATTCGCAGTATGGCTTCGTTGTCGTAGGGCGGGGATTTCGTCAGGCGAGTAAGAGAGGTGAGGTGTTTGCGCGCTTGCCTGGTACTGGATATGAAGTCATTCAAGATCGTTTTCACCGAATCTTTTATCTTCTCTTCCGCTACCATATTGAGGGCGCCATCTTCATATTGATCGACAGCTTTGTTCAGAGAGTTCAATATTGTCTCTATTTCATTGCAGTAATGGTCGAGATATTTCTTGCGTGGCTCAATAAATTCCGATTTGTCCGGCGAGATAACAGGTTCTATCTCATTTGATATCGCGTTTACGGAGAGCATCTTTCTATCGCTTTCTCTTTCCAGTTCTTTCACTGCTCTGCCTGCTATCCAGAGGTCATGACCTAGAACGCGAATATCTTGAAGGTTGAGAATGAGGACTTTGACGCCTCCTTTTAGCTGCTCAAAATCACTGGACTTAAAGCGATATTCTGTGGGATTGCTTTCCTCTTCCTGGGATTTATTCAGGACCTTTTCGTGGTCCCAGCGGCTTTTATAATGAATGCTTTTCCAGCTATCCGAGTCTTTGACAAAGACTTCACTGATTCTAGATCTCAATTCAGTGGGGTGTAGTCCGCCGATTTTCGCAATTCCTGTGTAAGTTGCTATTGCTTCTTTTCCGTGCACATGGATGAATGGCTGTGAGATGCGATAAGAAATAAGCGGTGTGGCACCTTCGGGGGAATATTGTTTGAAGACAGCTTCAATATGCTCGATCACTTTCTCTTTGCCGGAAAGAACTACTTTGGTTCGCTCGTTGATGCTGGTGACATCATCGTGCATATATTTTCCTATCGTCTCTATATCCTGATGAATACAGGCTGTGGCCATCTCTTCCAGGATTTTCAGAATCACCTTCGCGTCGGGGTTGGTGGGTTGGAAAGAAAAGGTGAGCGGCTCCTGGGAGGTTGCTGTTATTTCACTCTTTTCGATAGGATCAGATGCTACCGCTGGTGGTGAGCCAACTATGGATAAAAATAGGGTTAAAGACATCGCTGTGCCGATGGTGCTGGCTTTGCTTCGTTTTGACATTTTTATAGCTCCCCTCCAATCATCCATTTCTCAGCGCTCGGTCGACATCTTTTATGTCAGAGTCGGTCTGTTTGAGGTAATCTTCCAGGGTCTTCAAATGTGCGTTTAACGCGTCTATTTTTTTTCTTGTTTGCTCAATTGCCTGCTCTATGGATTTTTTCTGATCTATGAGCGCGTCTCTTGTTCTGAGCAAACTGTTATAGACCTGATCGTTGTAAGCTTCAGCCGGATAGTGCAGCGCAATAGCCACAGAGGCTACGAGTATTACCGACAGGGTCACCGATGCGGAAAACTTACTGATCATCTTAGTTCTATTATTCTGGTCTCCGACTGGAAAGGCTAAAGTAGCTTTCCAGTCGAGTGCATTTCCAGTTTTCTGTCTACTCTTACTTTGTGTTTGAAGTAGCCAGTTGTTTACGAACATGAAGCTGTTTGTTGACGGTAAGATTTTCAGCCGCGCCGGGATTTGGTACCGATGCTGGTGCGGGAGCAGGTGCCAACTCCTTCAGCGGAGCTCCGGGTTCGCCGTATCTTGCCACCAATCTTTCATGGGGGATAACATTGACGTTACGAATTAGCTTCAGGGCCCGCATCAACTTAATCACCTGCCAGGCCAGATCAAATTCGAAGGGTTTGATTCCCGATTGGGCGGACCCGGGGCTGGCATGGTGGTTGTTGTGCCAACCTTCACCACAGGCGAGTAGACCAACCCACCAGACATTGACGCTATCGTCCTCGGTGTTGTAGTTCTTATATCCGAGGCTTTTCATATGGCAGAAAACATTGAGCATTAAAGGTATTTGTAATACCGCTAGTCCGGCCAGAAGACTGGCAAGGGCCACCTGCCATCCGAAGAGCGCCCAGAGGATGGCGCGAAAACCAAAACCGATGGAGAAGTTGATTGTGTGTGCTTTAGTCCAGTCTCCGTCCTGTTCCAGGAATTTGTAGATCGGATCGTTAATCAGGTCTTTTGCCTGGGTCTTAGGATTGATATGGCTTCTGTAGGTCTTGTCCATGGTCCAGCCGATATGGGCATGGAATAGACCGAATCTAGGAGAATGGGGATCCAGTTCAGTGTCGACCCAACGATGGTGCGCGCGGTGCATCACAGCCCACCAGATTGGCGAGCCTTCGAATGCCAGATAGCCCGGCAGCACCCAGAAGTACTCCATAAACCTGGAGGTCGTGAAAGTGCGGTGCGAAAGATATCTGTGGTAGCCGATGCAAATACCAAGGGCGTGCCAGATATAGAAGGCTAGAAATATTAATGCGAACTCGACCATTTAATTTGTCCTCTTCCTGACTGATTTGCTTCCAATATTTCTGGAAACCTGTTGGGTCTCGGATTTTTGGTTGGTGTCAAACTTTCAAAACTTGTGATTCATAAAGTAGAACTGATTTCTTCCTAGGGAATCATCGGTATAAGGCGGATTCCGGTCTGCCCCTTCGTATGTCCTGGCTGATATCTGATTGCTCAACAAACTTATCTTTCCATCTGCCTGTGGCAAGCATGTCCAGGAATTCTTCCAGGGTTTCTGGCACCTCAGCTACTTGCAGGAGCCTTTTATTGTCTTCATCGACCCCTGAGTACTGATTCCAGATCAGTTTATCTACCTCCATGCCCTGACGATTATAGAAGTTAAGTAACGCCAGTCCGACTTCTTTTGCTACGGTCACTTTGTCAGTCACCTGCCAATCTCGAAGGACAGTGCGGCCTATACCAATAACATAATAAGCACGCTCCTTCTCGAATTTAGGCTCATCTACAAAAAAAGCAAATGAAGTTTCGTCAACGTTGTCAGTATACTCCTCGAATCTGATTTCGAAGAGTCTGCCGGAGCTTGTTGTTACTGAAGTTGGCCCAAAGCCGGAGCTCATCAAATGAATTTCTAGCACCCGGAGCAAATGGGCGTTGAAACTCACTCCTTTCTTATCCGCCTGCAATTGCAGTTGCTTCCTGTATTCATCAGGAATGCGCAGGCTTATATTGGACGTTTTTACTTTCTTTGGTCTCATATTTGTAGTTGAGTGACTACAATTTGTAATCGCTTCATCAGCGTATCACAAAAAATCTGATTTGCCAGCAGTTACTTTTTCCTGGCCGCTTTGCTTTGCGGACCTTGCAGGAGACCCGGGTGGGGCATGGCAGTTGAAAAATTCGCACAGCTACAGCTTTTGAGTAGGGCTTTTAACCTTTTGGGGGGAACTGCTCTGAAGCCTTGGCTCTGTGGGCTTTTACTCGTTTCTCAGAGTGATCGGATTTTTTATCTTTTTGCGGCTAAATTCTTGGATTTCTTCGGAATTTAACTACATGAAAAGTCATAAAATTTATTATCTGAGCTTTGTTGAGAGAGTTCGGTATTGCTTAGCAGTTTGAGATTCAGTTCAGTTTCTTTGAAGTCTCAATGAAGTAGGATCTTGGCACTTCTTCTGCCGTGCTCGGCACCACCTTGTTCTTCAGGGTCAGGAGAAGACCTTTGACGTTTTCACCGAGCTTTTAGGTGGTCTTTTGACCAGGCTCCGCTCCCGATATCGAATAGAAGTTCCAGGGCACCGGCAGGCGGCTATCTTCCTGTGCCTCCTCCTGGTCTGTACTCTGGCACTTGCTTCTATCTGTCCCGCAGCTTCTGCCATTGATGTAGAGTGCTCGGAAGCCGAAAATATTTCCATTGAAGAGCGAATATCCGGGGACTTTCTTTATGAGTATATCCAGGACGGCAAATATACTCAGAGCCTGAAGATCCCTACTTATGAGTGGATACCCATCCAAAAAGAAGGCAAAGAAGGTAAGAATTATCGCGGCATCGTCATTTTTGTCCATGGCTTCACCATGCATGGAAGACGTTACGACAAGTTGGCTAAAATTCTTGCCGCCAACAACTTCTATGGTATCGCCTACGATATGTATGGATTCGGGCGTAATTTCTTTACCGATAAGAGACCTCTGGTGGACGGTATCCGCTCGAAGCGTCGAATTCATTACGGTAGAAGTCATAAGAGATTGGTGGAGCTGGTCTCCATGGTTCGAGAAGAGTATCCTCGAACTCCTATCTGCCTATTGGGGGAAAGTCTGGGTGCTACGCCTTGTCTGAAAATGGCGGTGGAGAGTCGCGATCTTATAGACGGTATCATTCTCTCTGCTCCCGCGGTTCAAATCAATCCTATTCTCTTTGTACACCCAATGAGTGCCATGGAAGCAACGCTTCCTGTAATGGTCAGTCCTCATATGAACATGAGACTGAATCATTTCGTCAACTCCCTCCTTTCAAGAGACCGAGACGTCAAAGATGATATCAAAAGCGATACTGAAATCCGTCGCCGGGTAACCTGGATCGATCTTCTTCGAACCCAGGGGTATGTGGCAAAAGCGCTGATTCATGGTCCCAGGGTAAAGAAAGATCCACCCCTCTTGTTCATGGTGGGCGGCAAAGATCTGGTTGTTTTACCGACCGATGCACTGTTGCTCTATTCCTCTATCAAGTCCGATCAGAAGAAGTATGTGAAGCTCGAGAAGCGATCTCATTTGCTTACCGAGACCAGCGCCATCAAGCCGGATACTGTTTCCGCAATTTTTAATTGGTTTGATGAGACCGAGCCATTCAAGAAAGAAAACAGGTCGGATATTCTAATTAGTTCTCCCGCGGATCCGGCGGCAGAGTCATAAGAAAGTTCGTTATTTTGGTTATCGCTTTGCGAGACAGCGTAGATGGTGGCATGCTGTAGTTACTTGGCGCGTACTCTGTTCCGCATTTAACTACCACAGCGCCGCTCTCTATTCTTTTTTCTATGAATTTGCGACTTCTGCTGGCTCCTATGCCATCCAGGCAGGGACCGGAGCGGCCGCCTTTTCCTTCTACTATGTGGCAAGCTATACAGCCGTTTTTATAAAATAGCTTCTTCCCTTTCTGGGAGCTTTTTGATGTTTTTTCCGGCACGAATTTTGAGCCCAGGGGAAAAATATCTTTCCAGGCTTCACCATGGCCTTTAACTTCGAAGTTCTCATCCGCCGGTAGAGTCATTAGATAATCCACTATCTCCAGGGCATCTTTTTGACCGAGCTTGACGTGGGACATGAGCTCTTCGGGGGAAGGATAGCTTTGCTCTTCCTTATCTGACTTTGTCTTCGAGACTTTGTCGGAGGTCAGCATTTTAACCAGATCATCCTTCTTTCTGAACCTGGATATACCGTCCAGCGGGGGCGCTATGAAGCCGCCATCGCCCTGAACGTAGTGGCAGTTCAAGCAGCCATTCTTCTCCATCAGGCGAAGTGCTTTAGGAGAAGATTGTTTTGCCGCCTGGCTGGGACCCGATACCGCGGCTGATGTGACCAGGGCTGCCAGGGCGGACAATGCAAGAAGCGATGTCAGACCTGATCTCTTCGTGAATTTCTTATCCCCTTTGATCAATTTATTCGCCCTCGTTCGCAAGTGCCAACTATTCGGACTATACAAGCATAGCCGTTCCCAGAGTATCCGTCTTTAGGATTATTGGCAAATTTTTGTTCTGTCGGCGAGGTTCTTTAAAAAG
>JAUIJG010000335.1 GCA_030431355.1 bacterium | reverse complement strand
TAGACCAGATGTCAATGCATCTCTCCAGGTCTTCCCCTCGAACAGGTTTGACAACATATTCGTCTACGGAAGTCAGATCTTGTGTGGAACCAGTCATCAAAAAATCCCCATTGACAAGCAAATTAGATGAACGAATGCTTGATCGTCCAACTATAATATGGCGAATTATTATAACCCCACAAACCAAAAATAAGGTCCGGATTCAATTTCAGCCCATGAGCCAAACAAGAAGATTAAGAGGAAATCGAAGAAGAGTACTAGCCTATATCGGTCTGGGCTCAAATCATGGTGATCGGATCGGATATATCCAACAAGCCGTTCAGTTCATCAAAGATATAAAGCAAATAGAATTTGTCGACTGTTCCAGCTTCTATGAAGCGGAGCCGGTCGGAGAAGAATACAGCCAATGGTTTGTGAATGCAGTGGCTATTATAGAGACAACTTTTTCCGGAGAAGAGTTACTTGAGGTTCTTCAAGACATAGAAAGACGCCTGGAGGAGTTACACAAAAAAGAACTTGCCGAAAACGAATCCAAAGATAGCGGCAGACGAAGAATTATAGATCTCGATATTCTTTATTTCGGCACCGAGATTCTAGAGACTTCCTATCTGAAAGTCCCCCATCCCCTTTTGCACAAGCGCGCTTTCGCCCTGGTACCATTGCTGGAGCTTTCTCCCGATCTGATGCATCCTATCCTTAAAAAATCGGTATCCCAGCTGCACCAGGAGCTGGTGGAGCCGGAACAAGTCTTTCTTTATGGAACAAGACAAGCACGGGAACCCAATGACTGATTTTCCAAATCCCGGAGAGACCTTCAAGATAGGCGTAGATATTTGCTCCATCGAAAGGATAGAGCAGGTGTACCAAAAATTCGGTGAAAGATTTCTGGATAGAATACTCACTGAAAAAGAGAAAGCCTACGTTACGAGCAGCGATCGCCATCTGATAAGCCGCCTCGCAGCTCGATTCGCAGCCAAGGAAGCCTCCGCCAAAGCACTTGGTACAGGCATCTCCGGAATAGGCTGGAAAGACGTGGAGGTCGGCAAAAAACCATCCGGAGAGCCAGGCATAATCCTCCATGACCGGGCCAAGATAAGGGCTCACAAGCTCGGCTTGAAAGACTTTCAAGTTAGCCTCAGCCACGAGAGAGCCTATGCAATAGCGTTCGTAGTGGCACTAAGGAGCCGGTAACAGTATGGAACCCGGAAAGACTCATAGAAGCAACATTATTAGCTTCACCAGTGATTTCGGCAACGAAGACGGTTATGTCGGAATCGTCAAAGGGGCCATTCTAAACATAAATCAGCAAGCGCAGATAGTAGATCTGGGTCATGAACTAAAACCCTTCGATGCAGATTCAGCATCCTGGATAATCTTCAATTCTTTCCGATTTTTCCCAAAGGGCTCTGTCCACCTTGTGGTTGTTGACCCGAAAGTAGGATCCTCCCAGAGAAGACTGCTCCTCACAAACGGAGATCATCATTTTGTCGGACCCGATAGCGGAGTCTTTTCTATGGTTCTAAGCTCAAGGGGATCTTTTAGAGCCTATGAATTGAAAAACGAAATTTTCTTCCTTCAAGATATCTCTTCAAGCTTCCACGCAAGAGATATTTTTGGTCCTGTATCGGCCCATCTTTCCCTGGGAATAGAGCCGGCTAAATTCGGACCGGAAATTGAGATAGAGAGCCTGGACTCTTCATTGTACGAACCAGCCCGGATAGATAGTGCTTCCATTGGAGGAACGGTTATATACACAGACCGTTTCGGAAATTTGATCTCCAACATTCCCAATGAAGCGATACCACAGGCAATATCATCCGGACTCTCCTTAAAAATAGGAGATACAACCATCGAAGAGATTTCCCAGACTTACTCATCAAAAGGCCCAGGAGAACTACTGGCATTCATGGGCAGCCATGGCTTCCTGGAGATCGCTGTCAATCAAGGCAGCGCAAAAAAACAACTGGGTTGCTCCACCGGTGAATCGATATCCTTGAGCTAACCCTGATAATGGAGTTATCTGCAATTGTGGGAATTCATGTTTTGCCGGTTATCGGTCCCATACCCTCCCCTGACGCTATCTGGGCATATATAGATAAGAGTTCTTGAATTCAATCCGGGAATCCACGGGTCATGAAAAAAACAAAGAAAAACAAAGCTGATAAGTCTGAAAGTTCCGAAGCAAAAGACCTGGAGCAGAATAACGCTAAGGAACAGGACCCGGTCAAAGCTGATGAAGGCACAAGCCTCAGTAAATCCGATGTGGAGACCGCAGACACTGAGCCTGAGGACGAAGGCGGCAACGTCGACAATACCGATGTCGAAACAGCGGAAAGTAAAGAAGAATCGGAATCTGAACTGGAAGCAAATCCTGAACAAGTTGCTATAAAATCCGCCCCCCTGGATCTGAGAGTAGCAACCCTTATAGTTCTAGTTCTTTCGGCGCTGAGCATCATGGCCGCCAACACTTTTTCGGACCAGGGAATTCTTCTGATTGCCGGTCTATTTGTGTTCCTGGGAGCTTATCCGGCTCTAAAGCTTGATATCAGGGACGCCACAAAGCGTTTCTCCGTGGAGATGGCATTACTTTTTGCCCTTTGTATGGTTATTTTCGTAGTGCTTAGATTTTTTGTGCCCCACGAAAATAACGACCCGCTCCAGGCGGAGATTGTAATCATTATTCTTTCAACCATGGCTACGCGGTTGATCATCTGGCCAATCTACAATTATGGAGAAGATGAAAACTGAGGCTTAGCTACCCGGGTCGGCCGGGTCTTTCTCTTCGTCGTCGGAATCTTCTCCCACCGGTCGTCCTATGGAGAGCGCGATCATAAGACATTGATCAACCCGCTCCATGATCTCCTGGGGAAATGCGCCGATTTTACTGACCAGAAGGGTCTTCGGAATTGTGGCGATCACAGTGCAATCTATTACACTGTCCAGTCTCAGCCCACCTTTCTTTCCGGCTTCGCTATCCATTTTGACTACCACCTGGGTAGGCTCTCTTGCTGCCCTGGAGGTATTACTTGTTAAGGGCACAAGCAGGACATCGTCCAAACGATCATTGTTGAAATCATTTGAAATCAAAACCGCAGGACGACGCTTGGTCTGAGTTTGGCCATCGTCTGTTGTGTAAGGAAAAGAGACGAGAACCACATCGCCTTTCCGGTACTTGGTAATTTTTGTGGACATTCAGCCGACAATTGCTAGTAAGTTACTAATGGCAAACAGATGCCTTACTAATTGTACCAATCAAACCGTGCCAAGAAGCAAAATTGATTTAGTACACAAAGAATAAATGAAATGCACAAATAGGGCTCCTTAGAACCCTTTTGCAACTAAATTTGTCTTGACTAACCTAGATTTTTTTAGGCGTAATCTTCGTATGCGTCAAACATAGCGTCATCAGCAGCAATGCATAGGTTGGCGTTACGAGCCAGATCGGCCACAAACCCTGCGCGGCTGTTGATCTCATGCATGTCTCTGAAAAATCCGATAAAGCCTTCTTTGAAAGAAAGAACTTTAGGAGGATTTTCGTTGTCTACGCATTCTCCGAAAAAATCATTCATTTAGAGTAATAGCCTCATAGATGGCGGAATCGCAGTTTATTCTTCGAAGTATACAGGCTTTCAAGAGGTGGTTCAAGCTTTTTTAATGTTTGGGCTGAATTAATTCTTGAGAACCTGGGTCCTCAGATTCTTTATACCCATACATTTTCAGAAAATACCGTCCTGAAAAAAATAAATCCTGGCTCTCAGTGGGAATTTCACCACTAAAAACGGTCAGGAAATTCCTCTTTTAGAAACTCGATGGTTCTCTGGGTACCGCCACCCGGAACAATAATTTCTTTGATACCTTGCTTCAATAAGTTCTCACGGTCTTCATCCGGGATAACCCCGCCGCCGAAAACCAGAATATCTTCTATACCCTGGTCCTTAAGGAGCTTGACCACCTTAGGTAGAAGCGTCATATGGGCGCCGGAGAGAATACTCAGTCCTATGGCATCCACATCTTCCTGGACAGCAGTTTCAACTATCTCCTCCGGAGAGCGATGCAGACCGGTATAGACCACCTCAACCCCGGCATCTCTCAGAGCCCGGGCAATAACTTTGGCTCCCCGATCATGACCATCCAGACCAGGTTTACCGATAAGCACTCTAACTTTTCTCTTTGTCATAGTGGCAACCATTAGAACTCCCACAATTCAATTGAATATCGAGTTAAGAGTATATACGGTCCAAATCACTCCGAATCGGTCTTCTTATCGGTCTTGTACTCGATGGTTCTTGCCAGGTCGTCAAATGGCTTCAGATCATACTTATTAATCAAATAAAAACATCTGGCTGTCTTTATTATCGAGAACTTGAAGAATCTGGGTACTTCAAAGCTTTCAATTTTGTCCCAGGACAGGGTTCTCCACCAGAAAAGATGATGGAGCTTTATATAATCCCGGGTGGTTTCCACCTTATTGGCCTCAAAGAGCAGTGGGATCAAAAACATGGAGTCGATAATGCCCAGAAAGAGAAAGAACAAGCCTTCCTTAAACGGGGAGAGAATGCCCACATGGGTCAGTCGGTTTATGAAACTCATGACCATAGAGAGATTAAGGACAAAGAGCATAAAAACGCCGAAGTAGCGAAACCCTTTGCCAAACCATCCTCTTTGATAGGTACGGGGCACATCAAAATCCAGCACAGGCTCGGATTTAACTCTTTTGTCGGCGGGCTCTGGTCGCTGCTTTTTTCTCTTGGACATAGGAATCCCTAAAAAAACCTGGACTTTCAATAGCATATACCGTTTTAGAGATAGAATCTAAGCTCGAAAAGGCACTATCGCTTTTTCTTATAACCCGTTCGAGAAGGTAAGACGATGGCTATTAAAAAACTGGCTGAATACATGTTTGACAGGATCCAAGCAGCAGGAGTCGATTGCACATTCGGAATTCCCGGTGATTTCGTCCTCCCCGTATATGCGGCCCAGCAAAAGACCAACTTGAAAACAGTGGTTATGACCCATGAGCCATCGGTGGGCTTTGCAGCCGATGCTTATGCGAGACTCAGAGGTCTGGGCGTCGCCCTGGTGACCTACGGCGCCGGCGGACTGAATATGATCAACCCCATCGGCCTTGCCTACGCGGAAGAGTCCCCGGTTCTAGTGATCAGCGGCTCTCCGGAGACTCGCTATCGCACTCAAAAGCCTCACCTTCACCACTGTGTCAAAACCTTCGACACCCAGTACAATGTATTCCGGGAGGTAACAGCTTCCCAGGCTTTGATAGACAACCCCCTGACCGCCCAGGCGGAGATTGATCGAGTATTCGATACCACCATCAAACAATCCAGACCGGGCTACATCGAAATTCCCAGGGACATGGTCAACTATGAAATTCCCACGGACAAATCCACCTGCCCCGACGCCATGGAAGCGGAATCTCCCGCCGTCGATGAAGCAGTCAACGAGATAATTGAAAGACTTAAATCCGCCAAACGTCCGGTTCTTTTTGCCGGAGCTGAGGTGCGTCGCTTCGCTCTGCAAGACAAACTGGTCGCTTTTGTCCAGGCTCTCAATTTGCCTGTGGTAACTTCAATCCTCGGCAAAGCTTCATTTCCGGAAAGCCATCCTAACTTCATCGGAAACTATTTCGGACAGTTCGGCAATCCCAGAGTGAAAGAGTATGTTGAAGATTCGGACTGCATTATCTCCATCGGAACGGTTCTTACAGAGATGGAGACAGCCGGTTATACAGCCAAATTACCGGTGGAAAATCTCGTCCAGGCCACAGCCCGGGAAGTGGTTATAGGCCATCACAACTACCAGGGTGTGGACCTGAAATCCGTGGTGGAGAGACTGATTGAAAAAAGTACAGCAAAAGTCAAAC
>JAUIJG010000334.1 GCA_030431355.1 bacterium | reverse complement strand
CGTCCACCTTGGCGCCATTGTCTGCTGCATAGGCGCATTCGATCAGGATAGGGGCCGCGGTGGTGTTTTCGAAAACCAGATCGAACTTACCGAAAGTAACAGTGGCGTCCAATCCCGGCGGCATCGAGCTAATCGGTCTTGAATGAGGCTGGCGATCGATGATGCCCAGACCAGCTTCCAGGGCTGATTTGTAGAGAAGAGAAGAGAGAAGGCAAACGCCACCACCTTCGGTTTTGATTGTTTTTCCGTTTTCATAGGTAGGAGCTGCTCGAAAGCCCCTGTCCACCGTTCTTCTTCCTACTCTGTTGTTGAAAGAAAATCGCTCACCGGGCCGGAGAACCAATCTGTCTATCTTTGCCGATGCCAGGCCGATATTTGCTTTTTGAGCGGGGCCCAGGGCGCTAACAGAAGCGCTGTTGCTGGAGAGCAATTCAGGAAAGGGACGGGTTATCCACAGAATTGAAAGAGCTGTTAACGGTAGCAACGTAGCCGTTAGAGCGGTCCTATAGATATCTCTTTTCCCTTTCATCGATCTACTTGATTTCAAGCTGTCTAGCCTGGGAGTAACCATGTACCATGTTCGTGTACATGCCTTCCAGGGTGACTGGATTTAGTTGCACGGAACCAGGCAACTCCATTCGCAAGAGAGTATGAAACTCCGACTTGCCTTGATTTATCTGGGTTCCGAAGAAGACCAGCTTATCGTCGAGGATGTCCTGGTGGGACCACCAGGGACTGCCCCAGTCGCCTTCTATTAATGAACCACCCTCCTCGTTGGATAGATTTCCTTCCCTTGAAGAGTTTTTGATTACCTCGGCTCCGGATGGAAGGGGGCATTCGATCATGACATAAGGGAGCCTGATTGGCGTTTCGACCAGGACTTTCATGAGGACAATCTCTCCTGGCTTGATGCTGCCATTGTTCAGAGGAACAGCGTTGAGTTTAAGGATGCCATCATCACCGGTGGCCTTCGTTTGTAACTTGAAGAACTTGCGGGTCAGCGACAATGTTCCGGGGGAGTTGACTATATTGAGCTTTTCTCCTGGTTTCAAGGTCTTGTAGAACTTGCACAGCGATTGATAGTAGAGTCTGCCGCTACCACTATTATCTAGCGATAAAGTGAGCTTGTCCGAGGCGAGATTGAAGGTCTTCTCTTGTTTAAAAATATTGCTCGGGTTGAAGTAGAGGCTGTCGATTACGGTTTCATCCTTCAAAATCGACGCGACAAAATCGGAGCTGTTCGCGCTTCCTGTCTTGATCGCTTCTTCCATCAAGGAAAGCATTACCTGGGCTGTGGTCTTGGTGTTGGACCAGCCATTTTCCGATCTTTGCAGGAGAAGCCAATTTTTGACCATCTCTATCTGATCTATATTGCCCGGCTCCATCGCCACCATCGCTTTAAGCGCCAGGGCTGTCGTCTCCACGCCGGTAAATCTATAGCTGTAGTCATAGGCCAGGTCGAAGGCTTTTCCGTTCTCGTTCTTGAGATTCAACTTTTTAAGCAGCGCTTTTGTATGATCCCAGTCCATGGTTCTATCCGTTCTGGTGGCAAGGCTGGTCAGTCGCTTGTAGGCGGTCCTGGCCGCTTGCCCGTTTCCTGTAGCCTTATTGGCCAGGGTTAGATAGACCAGGGATTCCGGGGTGAATTGCAAGACTCTTTCATTGAGCCAATTCATGGCGGTTTTATCCGGTCTCTTTCCATAGAGTGTCTGGACGTAGACCATGCGAGCGAGGTCGCATTTTCTTGTTCTGGCTGTGTAGCCGTCTTTGTCTGCCAGCTTGGGATCGGCAAGTTGCTTTTGTAAAGCCGGAACCGCGCTATCCAGCCACTTGAGACCGGCTCTTTCCAGAATCGGGTTGAGTGAAATTTTGCTCTCTTTCAAGAGAAGCAGCCCTTCCAGTACATGGGCGGTAAGATAGGGATCGCTGCTGTCGTTGGACCACCATCCCCAGCCTCCGTCGTAGTGCTGCAACTCCTGGAGCCTCTTGAGCGCCTTGGCTTTGACCTTCTCGAATTTATCGATGTTTTCCGGTTTCAGATCAATGCCGAACCGGTCATGCAATTTGTAAGCCACGATAGATGGTACCAGTCTGCTCATGGTCTGCTCGGTGCATCCGTATGGATAATCTATTAGGGAATCGTAACTACCTTTGACCTGGGCAAGGGTGGACCCGGCCAATCTCAGGGATGTTTTCACATCCGAGGCGCCGGCCGGCACATCTATGTTTATTGGTGCTTTGTTATTTTCGGCGGTCAGTACTCCGGCTTTTACCAGGGCCATGGAGAGACCCAGGGGATTTACTTTTATCTTTCTTTCCAGACCATCGGAGCCGGTTTGACCTCTTGCGATCAGTTGAATCTTCGACTCACCGATTCGGCTGGCTTCAATTGGCCAGACCAGCCTTTTCGCTTTGTCTTTCTCCACCATCACGGTGGTGTTTAATGGAGTAGATGTCTTGAAGCTGGCACCGGGATTGAAGCTGATATTTATCTTCTGATCGGTGGTCGAATAGTTGTGCACTATGGCTGCTATTTCACCACGGTCTCCTTTTGTATAAAAGCGGGGCAGTGCCAGGCGAGCAATAATATCTTTACTTACCAGAATCTTCTGAACGGCCGAGCCCACATCACAGGCGGTATTAATTCCTCTAACGGTTGCTCTCCAGGTGGTGAGGTTGTCCGGAAGCGGTACGGATGCCACCGCTTCTCCGTTGCTGTCTGTGACCAGTGTCGGGAACCAGGCAGCAGTGTCTTTGAAATTCTTTCTTATCTGGGGTACGGCTTTGTCCGGGCCACCTGAATATTGTTCCGGGAATGAATTGAGGGTTCTTACCCAGTTGTACTGCTTCTGATAGAAGAATTTCCGTATGTCCCTGGTGGAGTCGGAGCGTATCGAGTAGATACTTTCGTCCACCACTCCCAGGGATAGTTCGCAATTGGCGGCGGGCGTCCCGGTTTTTTCATAGCGCGCCGTTATCTTGTAACTGGCTGTCTCGCCAGGCTTGTACTTCTCTTTGTTGGTGGCGATTTTGATGTCAAGGAAGTGATTGTTGGGGGAGACTTGAATCGCTTTGCTCTGACTGTAGAACTGCTTGTTTTGACCGACTGCCACCACGGAGACAAATATGTTCGGACTGTAAGCGTCCTTGATAGGAATCTCCACAAGATTGGCACTGGCTTTCAGTGGTACTACCCGGTACTCGTGAATGCGAGTACCTTCCAGGCTGAGAAGAGCATCAAATCCTTCTTTCCCTGTAAATGGACCAGAGATCATCACCCGGGCTGTCTGACCCGGCTCATACACTTTTTTGTCCAGGGTTACTTTGAATGCTTCCTTCTTGGCGCCGCTATCCGACAAAACATAAGGATTGGCATCGCTTGAAACCCAGACGCTGTTTCCGTAATAGATTTGATTTCCTTTGCTGTCCACGGCTCCTGCGGTAATGTGGAATGTATCGGTTGGAAACTGTTGACCGACTGCAAAACTAATCTTGGCGATGCCCTTTTCGTTGGTGGAGACGCTGGTATCACCGAGAACCTTCTCCGCTCCGTAGCTCTCTTTGCTCTTGTCCCAGGGCCATCTGGATAGCTTCACGGTAACTTTCTGGTTAGCCACTGGCTTTCCATCATAATCTATGGCTCTGACGGTGGCTGATAGCGGCTGACCTGCCGCCACCACATAGGAGTCCGGCTCGACAAACAGGGCAAATTGTCCTGCGGTGACCAGGGTGCTGGCGCTGGAGGTTACTGTCAGCTGACTGATGTCCGTTACATCCGCTTCTACCTTGTAATTCCTTTCCCCATAGTCATAGAAGAAATATGGTCGATTTCTTTCAGACTTGATTTTTCTGGTGTCGAATTCTATGACCGCTTCACCATTTTCATCGGTGAATGATTTACCTTCCGCCACCATGGCACCGCCATAGGAATATTCATCATAATAAGACTCCTCGTACCAGTCATCAAAGAATGAATAGTAGTCGGGTCGAGGCTCCAGATTGTATCTGGTCCAGCTATCGCCGGATTCATATACCGAGTACTTGATATGGGCGTTGGCGACTGGAGCGCCGAAAAAGTAAGAAGCTTTCACTCGAACCCTGGCTTTGCCACCGGCGATATAGCGCTTGGAGTTTGGTATCACTTCTACTTTGTATTCAGGCTTGCGGTATTGCTCGACTTCGAAGGATTGATAGCTGCTATTTCCATCCGGATAGGTAAAGCGCATCTGATAAGCGCCGGTCTTGCCGTCTTCAGGAATGTTGAAGGTGCTGTTTGCTGTTCCGAACTTGCTGGTTTTTATCTGTTTGGTTTCCAGTTGAGCGTTTGTCGGATCTTCCACCGTGACCGAAACTGGAATGTCTGCACCGGGATTGGTTATGCCTTTGGTATTCAGCTCCCTGGTTATAAGTTTGTATGAAACTTCTTGACCCAGTCGGTATACCGGTCTGTCCGTGTAGAAGTATGTGTTGTAGTTTTTGCTCTTGCCGCGCCAGTAGCTGACGCCACTGTAGGCGATACTGCCTTTGTATTTGCCGGTAATTATGTTTCTTTCGTTCCTGTTTGCTTTGCCTGGAACGTTGACGTCGAATAGGACCAATCCTTGCTTGTCGGATATGGCGCTATCCGCTGGATCCAGTTTGTAATTGCTTGAATTGCCTATCTGATTGTTGAGGGTAAGCTCAGCACCTTCAATGGCCTGGTTGTTCTTCAGGTTGATGGCTCTGACCAGGGTTTGGTCCGGGGAGTGTTTGACAATTAAACCGATATCCGAGACAGAAAACCATGATATGGAGGACACTCTCTTCTTGCCGGTCACATCGAGGGCTTCGGCGATTATCACGTAGTCGCCGGGCTCCATGCCTTTTGTGAGTTTGAAGTTTGCCCGGGCGGAGTCCGTGTAGCTTGGATTGAGTGTTCGCTTCAGCTGTTTATATGGTTTTTCCTCGGAGTAAGGATTGTGGAATTTGCTTCGATAGGTCGGATAGATGGAGAGATCTGTTCCCACGTCCACTCCGGATTTTCGAAATGTCTGGGAGCTAATCTCATCGAGAATGTTCTTTTTATAGACCTTTACTGTGGTCTCGACTGCTCCGGTGGCATTTACCCAGAAAAAGGGCGCTTCTTCCGTGGTGAAAACCCTCATGTTGGAGCCGACGGAGATATAAGGCTCCAGCACTTGCATCTTGATCGCCTTGCCAAGGGATGCCGCTTTGCCTTCCTCGACAAAAACACTGTTAATGAATTTTTATTGACGATTTTAATAATTTTCTATGTAATTTTAAAAGGATTTTATTTATAAAGATAATTGATAGTAGATATTTTTAATAGGATTGTTTAATTGGATTATTTGAATGTTCAATTTTGAAAAGCAAGAATTTTAAATGTCTTTACAGATATTTTTTTTGAAAATTTTTTTATCTTATTTTTTATTCTTTTGTTGAAATTGTTAATTTTAGAATTTATTATTTTGATCTTATAGAGACTAGATTTTTTTTTTCAACTGTTTGATCTAATGTTTTAAAAAATTCTTTTGGTCAATTTTTTGATTAACAGGAGAAATAAAATTTTAATCTAAAAAGTTTTTATTATTTTAATTCATTTATTGAGAAGCTTAGATAGAAGATATTTTTGTTTTAACCAGATCTTAAAAGTTGCTGAGGTTATAACTTTCTTATATTTCTATTAATTCTTTTTATTCATCAATAAGCAATATCTTTTTTTTTATTTCTTTAATTCTTTTATGATTATAAAATTATTGCATTTTTTCAAAAAGCTATTGGTTTTACTATTGCAAATATTCTTAATAAAAATTATCTTTAATCGTAAAAATAAAATCTAGAGCATTTAACTATTTCTAGTTCTTTAAAGCCAAATTAGCTTTT
>JAUIJG010000333.1 GCA_030431355.1 bacterium | reverse complement strand
GCGCTGATGCGATCGGTGGCCACCAGCAGCAAGTGCTGCCCCAGATCGTAGACGTCGCGGACCTTCCCATGTCGAGCGGGAAAATCGGCCAATTGGGTGTCGAGCAGCGGGGTGGTGGACATGTCCGTCTCCAGCGGGCAACAGGGATTTGCGGCAGGCACCAAGTATAGCGTTGCAGGGGCGAAAATCGCAGTGCTTGCCTCGCACCACAGGTCTCAACTACACTGGATTATTCGCCGCGAAGTGTTGGAGACTGCTGCCCCTCCTGCCGGTCGGCACTGCGTCTACAACTCCACCGCTGGTGGCCTGCTGCTTGACCGAGCACCAGCCGCGGCGGCTTACGCTCACCACAGGTTCCGCACCGTCATGGGACTGATGCGACTGTTTGCACATGACGGCAGCCGACTCGAGAGTCTCGATCCGACGCGCGTGCACATGATCCGCCTGCGCTGTCCGTTCGGCGACATCGCGGAGCCCTCGGCCCTGACGGCGACGGCTCCCCCCCGGGTCAGGGCGGAGCTGGAGACCAGCCTGGGCCTTGAGTTCATAGCTCTGTCCAAAGAGTCTTCCGACACCCTCGATAAGCTTTTGGTTAAACTGGGTGGAAAACCCAGAGATGCGAAGCTGGAAGAGATGGTGGTCAAGGCCGCTTCCAGTGATGGCATGTCCGCATGGCGCAAACAGGTTCAAAAAGACGACGACGTTTCTGAAAGTCGTTCGGATAAATCATCTGAAACAACAGATGAGTAGGTTTTATCTTTTCTTTTGTGATTCTGCTCTAGAATTATGTTTTTCGTATATTTAGAGAAGAGTCTCCGGTGGCACCAGAATCGATTTCCATACTTGGTATTGTTCAGGGACTGACTGAGTTTTTGCCTATTTCAAGTAGTGCTCACCTCAGGGTAGTACCGGCTTTTATCGGCTGGGGTGATCCAGGCGCTGCTTATTCAGCGGTTTTGCAACTTGGTTCGGTGGCGGCACTGCTCGCCTACTTCGCTCGCCAGATCACGAGCATATCTCTTGGCTTTCTTAAGGCGGTTAAAGAGAAGGATTATCAATCAAGCGATTTCAAACTTTTTTCAGGCATTATTATTGGTACCGCCCCCATCTGTATTATAGGATTAGCGATAAAAGGGCTCCTGGAGCAGAAAGATAGCCCCCTTCGCAGCCTTGAGTTAATCGCCATCGTCTCCATAATCATGGGAATTCTGCTTGTGGTGGCGGAGATCCTCGGCAACCAGAAGAAGAATCTGAAAGACCTTGGTATCAAAGATGGACTGCTTGTCGGTTTGGGTCAGGCCATGGCTTTGATTCCGGGATGCTCAAGGAGCGGTTCTACTCTCACCGTAGCCATGTTGCTCGGCCTCAATAGAGCTGATGCTGCCAGATTTAGCTTCTTGCTGGGAATACCGGCGGTGGTGCTGAGCGGATTGCTGGAGCTGAAAGAATTGTTCGAGATAGGTATCGCCGATATAGGAATACCTGGTTTGATATGCGGACTGATAGCTTCTACGGTGGTAAGCTATCTGGCCATCGCATGGATGATCAAGTTTCTCGAAAAACACTCAACCTGGTGGTTTGTCGTCTATCGCGTCCTGTTCGGAGCGGTCATTCTTTATGCTGTCAAAAGTGGGTTTATTTCCTGAGACGATAGAGAAATATTCCATCGCTGTTTGCCCATTCATTTTTCCAGCTTCCGACCTTTTCGTAATTCGACATAAAGAATTCATCCTTCAAGAGTTCTCTGCCGAAAGCTTCAAGGGTGATTATATATGGAGGTTTCAAGTCTTTGACTATGGCCGGATTGATCTCCAGGACTTCACCTTTACCCTGGAAACTTTCCGGAAGCCTGCCATATTTCACCACTTGCGGTGACAATAATCCGCAGAAATCGAGAATGTCTCCCTGGTGCTTGTATCCTATGTAGCCAATCTCCGGTGCTCCTATGGTGGCTGTTTGAGATCCGGGGAATTCCTTCATCTTGTCCAGGGCGTATCCGAACTGAATAAGCCTGCGAAACTCATTGTTCCAGGCAAAGGTAAACGCTGTCATATCCAGACGCGGACGCGTAAACTGCTGTCCTATTTGCGTTAACACCATTATAGTGAGAACGATTCCTGCGAATAGCTTTTTCAGTTTCGGAGAGGATGCTGAATTGTCTTTGAGTTTGTCTATCAAAGCCGGAACTATAGCAGCCCCTATGAATATCGGAATGAGAGAATACCAGCAATGGTACCACCCGAATGGGGCTGGATTTTTGATACCGAAGACCACCATAAATACGAGAACCGCTACGAAATACCATCTAAAGGGTTTTTGCTTGAGAAATCTAAAAGCAAAAACCAGGGTCAGGATTCCGAAAAGCATAGCCGAAAGAGCATAGGCGATACCGGGCACATCCAGGTAAAACCGAGGCAAGAGAATGCCGGTTCCAATCATCCAGAGGGTGTTGAAAAACATAAACCCCGGCATCATCGGATAGAACATCTTGAATTTGCCGACCATTCCATGGGGTACCACAGTTCCAAAAAGAAAATAGAGACCAAGCACCGCCAATAGCACCAGCGTGCATGGAGGAATATAGGCGATCAATGCCTTTTTCTTGCTTTGTTTAAAATTAAAGAGGAGGACCAGAAACCACCAGATTACTGCTTCCGGTCTGATAAACGGCATAATAGAGGTAAGCCAGGCCGATGTCACTATCCGATTTTTGAACATCGCCCATATGGATAGAAGGAGGAAACACACGAGGATATGAGTCTCTTTGCCGAAGACGGTCTGCTGAATTCCATAGGGATCCAGGCTATAGAGACAAATAGCAGCGAG
Source organism: bacterium (assembly GCA_030431355.1). The sequence goes on along the minus strand of JAUIJG010000333.1, from coordinate 3,064 downwards.
GGCCGACTCCCGCCTTTTAAACACATCCAGGGAGAAGAAGTAGATGATGGAAAAATTGACCAGCTGAAAAACCACATTAATTGTCTGGGAAACTAGCGCCACATCGGTAGATTTCGAAATGAGACAGGTCAGATAGAGGACAATTAGATGTATGTGAGAGGTGAATCCTATTACCTTTGCGCCGGGATTGTAGTCGAAACTGCTGCCCGATAGCCAGTTCCTGACATAGCGGAAATCTATATAGGAATCATCGCCGCAGATTGGAAACTGCAGCACTCTAGTCGTCACAAGCCAGCCCAGGCAGAGCGAGATTATAACTACTGTGGAAAAAAACATTGTTCGAGAGGTTCTTTCGAGGCTGCGATCCATAAAGATCGTTCCGGCACCAAAGAGAAATGCAATAGCCAGGAAGACTCCAAATCTCTGAAAAGCCCCGGGTAGAAGCGCGACAATATCTGCCAACACATTGTCCCGGGCAAGGGCCAGGCTTAAGTCGTGCTCTAATAGACCGATCGTGGAAAACATCGCCAGGATCAAAAATACAAGAAGAAGCGCAATCAGTTTGAAGCGAAGCTCTATTTTTGTGGATTCTTGCAAGGCTCTACTTTAGTCCGTCCGGGTCTGTTATAGCCATTTCGCTCTCTTGTTGATAGAGCGGGAAAGCCATTTCGCCACTGTTTTTGGAAGGCGTTGCAGCTTCTTTAGGCGCCTCTGTGTTTGCATCTTTCTTGAAGAAATTGAACATAAACTCACGCTTCTGTTCTTCAAACTGCTTTTTGTCTTCAAGGAACTTGTTTTTTTCCGCTTCCAGCTCTTTGTTTGCTCTCAAATCTCTGTATTGATCCACGGGCATCGGGCGCATCTGAGACTGATCGTGTAGTTTAGCCGATAACATCAGACCACCAAGAAAAACTGTGGTTATGAAAAGTCCTACGACAATGGCAAGCACCGGACGATTTTTCTGAGCTTTTTTGGACTCATTGGGATTGTAGGTGAGGACCTCTTTCATCTCCAGGGCGGACTGGAATCTACCCCATACGTCTTGCTGGGTGCTTCTTTGAATGATCTCGTCCACATGGTCTGAGATCTCCGGATTTACAGACTTCGGCGTGGCTACGTTCAGGGCAGCCGGGTCTTCTCCGGTAAGCAAGAAATACATGGTGCAACCGAGGGCATAAACATCCGAGCGGGGATCTGCCGCTCCCCAGTACTGTTCCGGTGGGGAGTAACCCTGGGAGACGACATGGGTATTGTCTTCAGATTCTTCAAAAGGTCTGGCGATACCAAAATCCACAAGTTTGACGTTGTCGTGGACATCGATCATGATATTGCTTGGCTTCAAGTCTCGGTAAATAACCGGTGGATCATGAGTATGAAGATAATGGAGCACATCGCAGATCTGTATGGCCCATTCCACCACCATCTCCTCGGAGAAAGGTTCCTGACGTTTCATGACCATCTCGTGCAGGTTTTGCCCCTGCACATATTCCATAACCAGAAAGGACTTATGGTCTTCTGTGAAGAAGTCGAGGATGCGGACGATGTTGGGATGGTTGAGAGCTGCTAAAACCTGCGCTTCTCGAAAAAAGAATTGAAGGGCTTTTTCCCTGTCTTCTTCCCGGAAGAAATCATCCCGTAGCTGTTTGACTACGCATGCTCGTTTTTGATCAGTTAAATTGGGCAGGTTAAGGTCCCTGGCCATAAATACGGTACCCATACCGCCCTGACCAAGCTTGTCTACTACTTCCCATCTCCTGTTCAGGACATAGGGAAAAGAGCGCTCAAAGTCATCGCTGGGAAATCCGGAATTAGTATCGCTCATGATTCAGACACGTAGCTGCTCCTAACTTAATAAGTATAACAGCGATAATACGAATGTCATCGGGAACTTTCCAGTTGTGGAGGTTCCGGCAGTTTGCCGGCAAGTTTCTCAATTTGCTTTCGGTAATTCTCATCGATACCTTCGATTTTGCTCGCTCTGGATAGTACCGTTGAGGCTTCTTTGTATGACTTCAATCTCTCAAGCACCGATGCGTAGGTAATAAGATTCTCGGTGTCCAGCAACTTTTCACTGTCAGCTTTTTGAAATGCTTGTCTGGCTTCTTTATATTTTTTCCTTGCGTAATAGGCCTCACCCAGGAGTTTATAGGCCTGGGTTTGTGACTTATCTAGCTTAAGGATTTGCTCCAGCTCAATAATTGCCTGTTTGTTTTTCTTCTTTTCCATGAGGGCTCTGGCCATCAATAGTCTAGCGTCCATTCTGCCACCATTCTGGTCGACAACCTGGAAAAAATGCTTGGTCGCCTGGTTGTACTTTTTCTCTTGTAGATAGAGTTCACCCATTCTGAAGTGAGAGTCTTCGTTATAAGGATTTTTCTTGATCAAGCTCTGATAGTACTTGAGAGCGTCTCCTAAATCCCCCGACTTTTCGTATATTTTGCCTTTGAACATCTCTTTCTCGCGGCTATCAAGACCGGTGAGTTGGTCGAGGATTGAGAAGGCTTCCGTCATCTTCTTTTGTTTGGCGAGAGAGAACATCAACAGCTCATCGGTGGCTCTTCTGTCAGGATTTAGCTTCTTCGCTTCTCTGGCGAGGGCAACTGCTTCTTGAAGTTTGTCCATTCTGGCGTAGGTTTCCGCCAGCTCTTGAATCACATAGATATTCTCCGGGTACTTTGTATGAGCTGTCTCCAGCAGGTCTATGGCTTCGTCACCTTTGCCGGTCAGGGAGAGAACTTCGGCACGGGCCACCAGAGCGACCGGATGCTCCGGCTCCGATTTGAAGGCTTCCTCCGCTTCTTTCTCCGCTTCTTCAAATTTGCCCAACCGGGCATTGACAAGGGAGGAAACTGCCATTATATGTGGGGTCGTATAAGTCTTTGTTCTCAGGGAACTTATTGCTTCTTCAGCTTTTTCGGGTTCGGCGTCGGCCAGGTAGATCATAGCCAAATTGAGGCGGGGCTCCGCCTGGTTAGGATCACGAGACACATTGAGAAAGTATTACCGGCGAGGAACTGATTTGTTGAATTCCCCGAACTTCCAGCAAAGTCATTCCGATTGACCC
>JAUIJG010000332.1 GCA_030431355.1 bacterium | reverse complement strand
GTCCGGAGTCCGGAGCGGTATCAATTTGCATTTAGACACCATAGACCCAAAGACTGTTCATACGGTCCTGAAGAATCAGTTCGGTGTCGACGAGCTCAGACCGAGGCAGACTGAAATTATAGAGAATCTGCTGCAGGGCAAACATACCCTGGCGGTTTTGCCGACCGGCTACGGAAAGTCTCTTTGTTATCAACTCCCGAGCCAGTTTTTATCGGGGTTAACCATAGTGATATCTCCACTGATATCACTTATGCAGGACCAAATCGATTCACTGCACCGTCGTGGTATCACCAATGCCACTTATATAAATAGCAGCCTGGAAGAGAGAGAGCTTTATGAACGGGGACAGTCAGTACGCAATGGTGAAGTAAAACTCTTGTATGTTGCTCCTGAGCGTTTTGAATCGGAGCATTTCCGTGCCCTGATTTCTTCTCGGAAAGTGTCACTGGTGGTGATTGACGAGGCGCATTGCGTGAGCCACTGGGGGCATGATTTCAGACCGCAATATAGACGGATGTCGAAATATTTTGAGCAGTTTCCTGATTCCACATTTCTCGCCCTCACCGCCACTGCCACCGCCGGTGTCAAAAAAGAGATCGTGGATGTTCTTTCAGTGGGCGAAGTACAAGTAATCGAAGGTAATCTGGACCGCTCCAATCTGGCTTATAAGGTCGAATACGCAAAGCGAGTCAAAGACAAAGAGCCTATATTACTGTCGCAAATCAAGCGCTTTTCCGGGGCCTCTATTGTCTACGCCAATAGCAGAAAGGACTGTGAGAGGCTAAGTAAGTTTCTCAATGATGAAGGCGTTTTATCTGCTTATTACCATGCTGGAATGCTGCCCTCAAAGCGAATAAAAGTCCAGAGAGACTTTGAACAAGGCAAGATCGATACCATTGTGTCCACCACTGCTTTCGGGATGGGAATAGACAAGGCCGATGTTCGCCAGGTGATTCATTTCAGCATGCCGGCTTCCCTTGAGAGTTACTATCAGGAGTCGGGCAGAGCAGGAAGGGACGGAGAATATTCAAGCTGTACCTTGATTTTTCAGAAGCGAGATCTGGCGATTCAGAAGTGGTTATTGGACAAGCGATACCCATCATATGACCAGATTTTAGCGGTCTACAACGAGATCAGAAACTCACCCGGGGGCTCCATTCATTGGACGGAGCTGAATGATTTTTCCGATATCAGTGATCAGCTGATAAATAGGAGCGTTGAGCATCTTAGAAGCTTGAATCTAGTGGATTTTATCAAGGGATCCTTTGTCGCTCCCGAGTTCGAAGACGTTGATGCCGTAGGCATCGACACCGAAGAGCTTGTTCTCAGAAGAGAGATGGACGAGTCCAGGTTGGCCAGCGTCGGTGAATATGCCGAAAGCAATCGATGCCGAAGAACCCAGCTAATTGAATACTTTGACCAGCGTTTTAGAGGACTTTGTTCCGGATGCGACGTCTGCGACAGATTTTAGGTGTCTTTTCACCATATTCTGCGTTCGATGTAAAATAAAAGAGTAGCTGACTTTCGGAACTATTCATTCTTGAAACTAATCAGGCTTACCACCGTACTTTTCAGCCTCTCTCTCTCCATCTCCCTGGTCCTTTCTAGTTTGCCTTCCAGGGCTGAGACCCAGCAGGATAAGCTTATAAACTACGGTGACTTTTACCTTCACAAAGGTAAGCTGAGCGAGGCTTTGAGCTACTACGAAAAGGCGCTGAAAGGCGCGGTAAAGAAGGATGTTTATTACCTCAAAAGAGGAATTGTGCTGAACAAACTCGATAGACCCAAAGAAGCTTTGCGGGACTTCAATAAGGTTATCGAGCTAAGCCCGCAGATGAGCAAAGCCTTCCTGTGGCGAGGTGAGACATACTCGGATATGGGGATGTATAAGAAAGCGATTGTTGACTTCAACAAGGCTTTGAAGTTGCCCGGACCGGAAAGAATTCTTCTTTTTCGCTGGAGAGCCACCGCCAAGAATGGCGCCGGCGATACGGAGGGGGCGATCAAAGATTCCAACCGGGCGATTCGCATCATTTTAAGGCAGAGAGAGAGGCACAAGGACCCGGCTTTTAGGAGCTATGAACTGGCCCGCATGTATGAATTGAGAGGGAATCTCTACTATAACCAGAAACAGTACGAGCTAGCCTCTTCGGATTTCGAAAACAGTCTTAAGAACGGGATAAATACTGATACCGTATATGACATTCTCGCGAGATCCTATGCCAATTTCGGTGACTATAAGCAGGCTGTGAGAGTCTATTCAAAGCTGATAAGCTTCAATAAGCGAGATGATAGTGCCTATGCTCGAAGAGGGCAGATTTACATGAAGATGAAGCAGTATAAGAACGCCGCCCAGGATTTCACCCTGGCCATAGACAATTATCCCGGAGAGAGTCCTTTTCGATTATATCTTCAGAGAGCGGAAGCCTATGAAAAAGCAGGTTTGAAGAGTAGAGCAGCCCAGGATCGAATCACGGCGAAGAAGGCAAAGAAGAAATTCTATTCCACTGATATCAAATTCTAAATCTCACCTTAACAGACCCTGAGCGGATTCGTGCCGCACATATAATAGTAATAATCGTCCTTCTAAACTAAATTTTTTCCCAAGCCTTGGCACGGAGGCTAGCTTCCATGTATGAAAATCCTGTCTTGAACGAATCATTTTTGGCAAATGTAGTAAGAATTGTCTCTGCTCCCGGACTCTCTTCTGTCCCTGCATATGGTGTGGGTGGACAAAAGGTGAAAGTGAGAACCGGTGACACGGAAGAGACAGTCTGCTTTGTCCAGGTGAAGCGCAACATCATTCTTTTGATCTTGAATTTTGTACTTTGTTTCACCGCAGGTTGGATTTTTCTAGCCGGCTTTTCGGTCGTTGTTCAGATTTTGCTGGCTGGAGCTCTGTTCGCTCTTATGATTCTCGCTTCCAAGTTTGCCTTTCACAATCCGGAAGGGGCTCATATTTTGGCGCCTATATTTGTGGTCTTTGAAGGATTGTTTTTTGGGGCTGTAGCTCGCCTTTGTTTCCCAAACACGAGCGAGATACTCTTCAACCTGCTTGGTATCTCTTTCAGTGCCTTGATCGCTCTTATGATTTTCACCAACAGGACACTACTTGCCAGCAAACATCATTGGTCAAATGTGATTTGCGGTAGTGTGATCTCCCTGGGTATCTGGTATCTCTACATCATTTCTGTTGAGTATCTTTTCCGAGTGCCGATGACACTTCCCCATGCTCTTGAGCCGGCGATTTTATTCTGCGCTGTGGTGGCTCTCTGTCTAGCCGTCCGCTCTTTTGTGGATGATCTGGACTACATAAATTACAGCATCAAATATGGTGCACCGCGTTTCATGGAATGGTACCTGCCATTTGCCCTGATGGTGACTGTACCGGTCTGGTACATCTCCTGTGGTTTGAAATGTGCTATCAGCGACGACTGAGTGTGATTCATTCTTGACGAAACCTACTACCCCGCTTAATAATCCGGTTTTGGAGATTCGGGCGTATTCATATTCAATCGCTCTTTCGAGATCGATATTAAGACGCTTAGCAAAGACTAATCACAATAAGGATGTTACTCAGTTCCTATACGGAACTCTGTTATCCCATAGTGGACAAGTATCGCCTAGATTATTGACTGAATATATCGTTGTTCGATAACTACGAAAAAGAGAACGAATTCACCATGAAAGTTGTTAACAGAGGCTTGGCAATATAGACGGTCGGGAGTAGAGTAGCGAAAGCCCCTGAACATTTGGGCGCGTCTCACAGCGGCAGCTCAAATAACTAGGGATCATATTGAGCATAAATGTGCAGGGGCTTTCTTATATATTCTATCCACAGAAATCTGAATACAATATGAAATACCTTTGATGACAGTCTCTATTTGTCATGGTTTCCGGCTTTTGCCAAGGTAAGTATTTGATAATCTGAGCTGTGACCCTTTCTTTTAACTCGAAAGATCTATGGTTCTGATAAATTCACGTCGGCCACACCTACCCAGCTTCCGGAGAAAGCGTTCTCTGATTGTTCAATTCTGAAAATTGCTTCGTCCCTTTCGAAATACCACTGGTTCTCTTTGTAGTTTGACAATTTGATCAGAGGCAATGTCAGCGGTTGTTTCAGCACTTGATGATTGCTCTCGAAGTCGCTTGAGAAGACCCTGGAGGTAGAGCCTTCGCCAGCGATGATACCGCCTTCGGCGTCGTCAAAGTGGACCAGAGGCACCCCTTCTATGAATTCTTGATCAATGGCGAAGATAACATCATCGGCTAATCTCTCATCTATTCGAACTTGTGTCTGCATATAGGAAAGTCCCGGTGATTTGAGGAATGCCTCAATGCTCTCACCTTGATTGACAATGGCGACCACTCCGCTCAGTCGAGCTTGTCTTTGACCAGTGTTGGAGCAGGCGGTGACAGTTGCGGTTATTAAACAGAGAACGCACCAGAACAGTGTATGGTGCGGCATATTGGAGAGTAGGTTTTTAAAACAGTTTTTCATCTCCGCCGTTATGGAAAGCTGGTTCTATTCATTGATGTTCCGGCGGAAGCTATTTTGTCACCATGTCAGGCACAGGGTCGTCGGACTGAACGTTGACGATGTTGACTCCACGACCGTTAAGAAAATCCAGCGCATCCTGGGCTCTTTCTCCCATCGGCCAGAGAGGGATCTCCATCTTGGCGTAATCCGTATGTAGGATTATCGTGGCCGAGTCCCGGTAGGGATAGTATTCGCCGTAGATGATATCATCCAGCAACACCATCTGAGTCGCCTGTTTGTTATTCATCTCATCGAGGACGATGAGAACTGCTTCGGTGGAAGTAAGCTCCAGGGTGAGTTTTCGTTTTCCATCTCTGACCAGGGAGTATCCCACATGGGTAAGAAGGGAGGCGAATGCCACCGCCGCAGAAATCATTATCACAGCCCAGTAGAAGTTGTAGATGATAACCACGCTGCCAGCGATGATCCAGAGAAGGGAGAAGGACATGCCTACCCCGATGGCAGCCCACAGCGGCCCGGTTCCGACCCGTTTTATCTTGGGATCGGAATGCAGAATGATTTTGCAACCGCCTGGGGAAAAGTTTGACAAAGCAGATCTCCTGCACCTCCTTTATTTACTTTCCCAGGATACGCAAGCGGATAGCACTTTCCGGATTAATTTTGGCGGAAGCACCAGATACCGTGGCATTGTGAAGGATTATCGGAAGGGACTCATTCCTCTCCGAAGAGCTCGTCCTTCCACCAGCCTGGTTTTGTTTCTGTCACTGGAATAGCCCGCCAGGCTCCGCTTATCTCGCTGGAAGTCTCCTGGACCGCCTGGACAGGAGGCTTTTGCTGAAGTTTCCTCAGAGCTTCACCGAGATTGGCAATGGCGTTTTTTAGCTTGATCGTCTCTTTATGGGTGTCGCCGAGCAGTCTTTTCTTCACAAGAAGGGCTTTGTCGTAGTAACTCTTAGCTTGATCAAATTTGTCCTGAACGTGATAGAGAGTACCCAGGTTATGGCAGGCGTTCGCCAGCTCTAAAGAGCCATCTCCATAGACTTTTGCGTTGATGTTAACGCATCCGATGGCCAGCTTTTCTGCTTTTGGATAGTCCTGGATAGTGTAATAGCACCGAGCCAGATCGCTGGTGATGGAGCCGACCAGAGCATGGTCCGGGCCGAGCACCTCTTTTTTTATAGAGCGGGACTGCTCCAGAAGGTCGGCCGCTTCGGCAAATTGATTAGACCTGGTTTTTATTTTGGCGAGACTCTCCAGAGCATGGCAATAGTCGGGAGTACGCTTTTTGTCTTCGGGGGTTTCGGCGATGAAATTGTGATAGAGACTGACAGCTTTATCCACATTTCCTTCTGCCATTGCCGATTCAGCTTCGGCGTTCAATGCCTTAAAATCAAGCACTTCTTTCGGCTTAAAAGCCGGTTGACCCGAAGAAGA
>JAUIJG010000331.1 GCA_030431355.1 bacterium | reverse complement strand
AAGGGCGAGCAGCTGCAAAGCTTTCTCACCTATCAACTCCATGGCGCTGACATAGACGAGAAAGCTTTGCAGCTGCTCGCCCTTTCTCTTTCCGCCCGGTGCAAGCGCCTCGGGGTTTCCCCAGGCAATCTAAAGAGGATGCAGGGAATACAACTTCTAAACCTGGCGGAGACAAACGGATTGGGCTCTCTGAAGAAGGAGCTGCCGGAGGACTCTCCCCTATCAAAATCCTATGGGACGATACTGACAAATCCTCCATATATTGGCAGGAAATTGCTCAGCAGAGAGATAAAAAATCTCCTCAGGATGGACTATCCGGAGTCCAGTTCGGACCTCAGCGCTGCGTTTCTCAAGCGATGCCTGGAGTTACTGGAGCCCGGAGGACGCTTCGGTGTGATTACCCAGGCATCGGTCTTGACCCTGCCCACCTATAAAAGACTGCGGGAAAGCTTCCTCACAAACCAAAAGCTTGACCAGGTGGTTGATCTTGGTCCCGGCATTTTTCCCAATCAGTCCGGGGAGAAGATCAATAGTTGTCTTATGGTGTTTGAGAATAAAACTCCGAAGAGAGATGATGCGATTAGCTTTCTGGACCTGAGAGATGTACGGGAGCCTTCAGATTGCCTGGCTAAATCGAGTGCAAAACATAGAGAAAAAAAGATCAAGTCAGAAATCATACATTCGATTTATGGATACAGCCTCAATCATCAAATCCCGGAAGTCCTTGTAAAAACCCTCTCGGATTCCTCTAAACTAGGGGCTACCGCCCAGATCAAACAGGGACTTGCCACCACCGATAACAAACAATTCCTCCGCTACATCTGGCAGGTTCCCCCGGAAGATTTGAACCGTATATGGTTCCCCTATGCAAAAGGAGCCGGCTCCAGCCGGTGGTATAGCCCTGTTTATCACGTGGTAGATTGGCAAGACAATGGGAACAGGATCAAAAAAAACGCCAACAAAAAGTATCCATATTTGAGCGGCAGAATCTCCTGGGTGGTAAAAAACGAGAGCCACTATTTCAAGCCCGGTCTGGTTTTTTCCTTCGTGAATAAGCATGGTTTGAACGTGAGAAAACTACCTTCAGGTTGCATTTTTGATGTGGGAGCCTCGGCAATCTTCGCTGAAGAGATAGACAATGACTTTCTGCTTGGTTATTTGAACTCCTCCCTGGTTAACGCCTTTATGACAGGTCTGAATCCGACCATTAACAATCAGGTAGGAGATCTAAAAAAGATTCCGGTGCCTAGGGAAGCCGAATCCGGTTGTCGCAGTCGTCGGGCGAAGATTGCCGACCTGGCAAGGAGCTGTTATCAAATCAAAAGAGAGACTTTCCATCTCAGTGATCCCATAAGCTATTACCTGGAAGAGGATGCTGGATTGAAAGACCAGAGAGAATCTTATTTTCAGAGTATCTTCTCCCTGGCGGATCTGGAAAGGTCCTGGGAGAAGTTCCATAAAAAGATTTCGCGATTGAACACAACCCTTAGAAGCCTGGAAGAGGAGATAGATGATGCTGTTCTCTCCTATTTCATAGAGACAAAGCGCTGGAAGCAGACAGAGGTCTCTGAGATCAAGAACTGGCTGGAGAGGCAAAGCACCTCTCAAAAAGCCAGATCCCTTAGAAAAGAAGAACAAAAAGATTCAGGACTAAAAAAGCATTTTGAGTGTCTCTATCTTTTCCACAAAAAATTCCATACTGAGGAGATAGGTGAAGATGAGATTCTCTCTTTTGAACAATTCTCCCATAACTCCCTGGACAAATTCATGGCCACGGATTTCCAGGAATTCCTGGAAAAGGCGTTCCACGGAGCCCCGGCTCTATCAGACATATGAAAGCGGGTGGCGTTCGAACGGGCACAATCTATGACAGGGCCTGTTTGTTGATTTGTTGATTTGTTGAAATAATCAGTTCGATGTTCCAGAAATTATTACTACCCCTGTTTGTTGCCTGCCTCATACTCATGGGCACCAGGTACTTTATTCAGCCCTTTACCATCTGTACGGAGTCCATGTCTCCTACCCTAAACAGGGGGGAGAGAACTCTGATTGAACGGATCTACCGCTATCAACAGGATGAAAAAATCGATCGCTTCGACCTTCTAGCCGTTATCCCCCCGTATGTTAATGGTAAGTACTACCAGGCCGACTCCAACCTGCAAACCAAAATTGCCAATCTCTTCGGGTTGCCCGGGTTAAAACAAGACCCTCTCTATATAAGGAGAGTAATAGCCTTGCCCGGTGAAACCGTGGAGATAAGGAAGGATGTGGGCACCTTCGTGGATGGAAAGCTCTTGGAAGAGAACGCCTTCACCACGGATAAACCGGAAAGAAACATCCGCTCCCTGAAAGACCTGTATCCGACCAGCCAGACAGATGGGGATGAAACCCCTGAAGCCGGTCCCTATGGCGAAAGCGAAGAACCGATAGTAGTACCGGCAAAGCACTTCTTCGTGATGCCGGATCATAGGAACAACTATGCAGGCAGTGATCAGTGGGGATTTGTCTCCGAAGCAAAAGTTCAAGGCAAGATCTCTTACAAATTTGGCTTCTTCCACCTGGACGAAATAAAACCGCCGGCGGTGATTTTTGCCACCGAGAAAGTAGACCTCAACGATCAGGGGGTCAAAGCCCTGGAGGCACAAAAGTTCAGCCAGGCAATAAAACTCTTCAACCAGTCCCTGGCCATAGACCCTGAATACACTATCGCCAGGGACAATCTCAGTGTGGCTTACAACAACTACGCCATCCACTTGCATATAAAGCCGGATGCAGCCATCGACAAGCTCCACAAGGCGCTATATATAGATCCGGAAAACGACCTCACGCGGAAGAATCTGAACAAAATGCTCAGCCGCATGAAACTTGATCCCGAGGACTACAAAGTAAGAAAAGAACTTGCCGACCAGGCCTTTAACGAACAGCGATTCCTGGACGCCTTAATAGAATACCGGGAGGCGGCGCGGCTCAAAGACGAAGGTGTCGATGAAGCCGTCAGCGCAAAAATTGAGCAACTGGAGGTCCAGGATCTCTTCCCCCGGGAATACCATCACCGAAACAACGCCAAATAGTGGATTTTTTCTTCTATTTCTCGTCCCGACGCAATAGCACAATTCATTGCCAAATAAGGGTTCGCAGACTTTTTTACACGATTTAGTGCATACAAAAATGCTGATGCGCGATTCTTTCCGGCTAGCTAGTATGGAATTGTAAGGTCAAGGGCAGAGGCGAAAGCCAAAAGTTATCGCCCGGTTTTAGTAAGAGATTCGACGGATTTAGAGTAACCGTCGGAGGAGTTATCATGCTTAGACATCTAATTAGTAAACAAGAAGTAGCTAACAGACAGAACTTCCCCAAGAACAATTACTTTTGCTACAAGTGGCGAGTGAAAGATCACTTCAATCGATCCATTGACAGACAAATGTTTCATCTGGCGGTCCACGGCGCGGACAATGATAAATCGCTGATGAATCACAAAGTCTTGCAACTGCACAAATCTCGCTTCACCGGCAACCGCAGGGATCTGGTGGTGAGCCTTGCCCAGGATGCCATGGAATTTCTTGATCAAAGAAGAATGGAACATTCAAAAACTTCAAAAGAGCAGGTGCTTTACTCCTCTGCGATGATAGACATGGTCGACATGTGCTTCAATCTTCTACTCTCCTGCGCTACCGAACTAAATACCATTCTTGGACTGAGCGAGCTGTTCATAACAGCCACAGAGCCCAGCTTCGAAGTGAGAGATAAGACCAAAGAGACCGTATGCTCTTACACCCAATGCCGATTCTCCACCAGCCTTTTCAGCCTTGTGATGGAAGGAAGAAGAGAGAAAATCAATTTCTACATAGTCCCCGCCGATGAACTGATCTCCATCGAAGAAGTAGGACTGCAATATGAATCCATCACAAAATGGACAGCGAACCTGAACCGAGAAGGGGGAGCAATCTGGATGAACCAGGGACTAGAACTGAGCGACGATGTTCTGGAAGTTTGCGTCATTCAGCTCCTCAGCCAACTTATAGATAAAACGAAAGAGCGCCTCACGCCCCTTGAAGAGACCGAAAACGCTAACCAGGAGTTTCCCCTCTTCGAAGAAGATCCCTGGCAGAAAGATACCATCGGCTACCAGAACGGTGAATCAAAAATTGAGACAGCAACCAGTACCGGCCTGAGCTCAGTAAGAGCGGAAGACCAGTGGAAAAACATCACAAATCAGTCTCCCGTGGGGTTGGAGACCTGTTCCTATACCCTGACGGATCTAAAAGCGGTTATTGAAGACGAGAACAAAGGAGCAGCCGCAGACCAACCTGAGCAATACCGCAGTCACAATCCGATGGAGCTGCAAACCTTGGAATGTGACATCGTTGAGTCCTCTCCGATTTCATCTCAAATGGCGGCAAGAGAAATTTCGACAGAGCTGACCGAAGAGACTGAGAAAAAAAGGATTTCTAGAAAGAAGAAAAAACAATCCAGAAGAAAAAGAAAGAAGAAATCCGCTAGATAAGAGACTTTGCAGTTTTTCCTTGACCTTACTGAAATTTTGGCTCCCAACAGAATGCTTGCCCTAGGGCAAGCATTCTGCTATTCAGGGAATATTCTAAGAAGACCAAAAGAGTAAATCCGAGGACCTGAAAAATGCCCTTCGAAGAAGATACGGATCTATCAAAAACAGGCTATATCAACATAGCAAAGGAGAAACCGGTCAGACCGGTTAATCTTATCTGGCTGAACGCATTCGGAGCCCTCAACATAGTCTTTTCCATTATCTGCGTGGTAACTGCCTATATGCACAACTTTGTCAGTGCAGGCTGCGCAGCGGCTGCCGGACTTCTTGTCACCTGGGCAGCGGCGCGGCATGGCTTTTCTCTGGCAGTCCATAAGGCAGATGAACGATAAGATTCAAGCACTCACAACGATCGTAGAAAAGAATCCAAAATCCAGTCGAGATATGGGCTAGAAATTCTCTCTCACCGTTTCGTAGTCATCCTTCACCCAGCTATAGCCTGGGGTCACATTTCGAGCGGCAATGTAGTCGGCTTCGAAACTCACGGTTTGTCTTTTCGACTTAGAAGGAAAGGTCAGTCCAGGGTTTCCTTCCAGAGAGAGAATCGCTCTTCTGAGCTGGCTGTTGAATCTATTGCTGGCATCACTGTTCACCAGAATGATTCGAATCGATCTATCTCGATTGACCACAACCTTCAAGGTTGACTTGCCCGGCTCGTCGGCCATGGCGCTCCAGGTGTCGTATATCGCTTTTGAGAGCTGTTTGTGCCAGCGCTCCCAGGCAAGGGTAAGCTCACGGCTGTTGCGGTCGGCTCCCAGGTCAAACTTATTTTTATCTATGAAATCATCGGCTTTTGCAATTCCGGACCGGAGACCATCTCTGGAAGCGGAGGCGGAAAATGAGTTTTTAAACGTGGAGACATCAAAGCTACCGTTCATCGCCGTCAGGTCACGGGACGGCGCTCTCGACAATCTAATCGGTGGAGCCACCGGCGGCATCTTGCTGGTGCTGTTTAAACTGGAAGTTCCTGGTCTGGAGAGCCTCATCACTGCCTCTGACTTACTTATGTTTCCTTCCAGAACCTGGGCTTGAGAAGGTGGCGGAGCAAAAGTCAGGAAAAGAGAGGACATAAGTCCTGCTGCCAAACTCCTTTTTAAAAACTCATTCAAAAATTTCACTTCAACCACCTATCTTTTCAAACCAACCAACTACAATCACGGTCGAATGCCGTCCTACTGCCCGGAAAGATATCCGAGTAAACCGCCCATCAAAGCGCCTTGAATCGCACCGGATTTAATACTGCTTCTCTTTGTTGTAGCGCTCCAGATTGCTCCACCCGCTGCTCCAACCGCTCCACCTGCGATCGCTCTTTTCACCTTGGAACCGGAAAGTACTCTGGTCAAACCGGAACGCTGGGCTAAGGAAGATCCGGAGAAGCTCT
>JAUIJG010000330.1 GCA_030431355.1 bacterium | reverse complement strand
CCGATATCAAGCCCTTTTAATCCTCTTACCTCAGGTAAGATTTTCAAAAACGCCGGGAGATTTAGACCATCGCGACAAATGTCGTAGCCCAGGCGGGAAAGGGCTGTCCAGGAATCCGCGTTACCTTCCCAGAAGTCGACAGACTCTGACTCTGTGATCACATCTTTTTTCATGGCTTTGCCTTATCCTTTATGGACTGCGCTCTTGTCTCCAGAGAATTGGCTTCGGAGTGCCTCCCAGTCTTGTGAAGATAACGAGAATAATGATCCAGACTCTCCAAAATCTCAGGAGCATAGGTACCATACTCTTTTTCATGCATGGAAAGATGCTGTTTAAACAATATCTCGGCCTGATCCTTTCTGCCATGGGCGTGATAAAGCCAGGCGAGATCAGGTAAAAATCGGGCGAATCTGATAGATCCCCGACCCACAAGACCTTCCATATTTCGCATGGCGTATTCATAGACCCGCTCGGACTCTTTGGGATCTCCTTTCTTGTGGTAGAGAAGAGATAGCCCCACCAGGCAGTTCACGAAACCCGGCTCCACCTGGGAACTTTGCTCGGAAAGCTTGGAAGCTTCTATCCAGACCCTTTCGGCTTCTAGAATATTGCCTTGATCAAGTAGCTCCCTGGCTTTCTGGTCTTTTTGATACCATTCTTGCTGGCGCAGCCTATCATCAGGCTCCACGAAGCCGAAGCCATCCATGGCGCTCTTTTCCTTCACCGTATCCTCGGCATAAGCCAGGGGGCAAAGGGCAACGCTCACAACCAGAACCCAGAGCGCGGCTCTAACAAAAAACGAAACCGAGGACTTAGCCAGAGACCTATGCAAAAGCCCAACCGACCTGAATTTGGCCGGTCTTCGGAACATAACATAACCAGATCCCGTGATCGTTCTAAACATGGGAGTTAATTTTAGCGGATTTGAAATTGGAAAGCTCGAAGAGACCTATTTCTCTTTTACAGAATTTCCACCCTGGGCCATCCAGAGACTGAGCTTGCCTATCCAGGAACTTCTCAAATTCTCGAGTACATGCTGAGTCTCGCTCAAATCTTGGTGAACTTTCTCCAGATTGTCTTTCAGGCTTTCGATCTCGCATTCGTATCTGGTCGCCTGGGCACCCCTTTTAATCAGTTCGGGAATCATCTTAATCTGGTCATCTTTGGCCAGGATCTGACCTTCCATGAATTTCAATCGGTTGAAAGATTCGCGAAGTTCTTTGTTTCGATAATCTAATTGAGCTTCAAGAAATCTGATTTTCAGCTCCAACTCTACGGTTTTGTCAGGGTCAGCCTCGAAGAGACTGGGAGTCTCAGAACGAGATTGTCCATAAGTATAAGGGGAAGAGGGAGAGAAGAGTCCAGCCTCACCGGCGACGATATCATCTTTGCCGAAGAGATCCTCGATGGACATGTCTTCGCCAGCGGTATCATTTTCGGAATCTTGTTTGACGGGGCGAAGCACTCTTACCCTGGATGATTTTGGTGATTCATCTCTGGTCTTCTCCGCTTCAATCTCCGGGTTGAAAACTTTGTCGAGCAGTCCGTCTAAAAAATCATCGAGCCCCTCAAGACTGGCTGGATCACTCACATGTTTATAGTGGGTGGACGATTGGACATTTTCCATTTGAACACACTCGCTCTCTAACTTTCCCTGCTTATCCTAACTAAAAAGAGATCCTGTGTACATACCTCTATTGACAACAAACATTAATCGGCCTTTCCTGATACCAGAGATAGCATCACAAGAATAAGAGAGTCGAAGGAAATTCCACGCAAATTTTGGTCGCCGACAAGAACGCCGACGACCAAAAAAAGTGTCTACAGCACTACCTCTGGTATTAAATCAGGATAGCGATCCTGCTACCACGGTGGTGAAGGAATCCGGATGGAAGTACTTACGCATAGCATTGTCAGCGGACTTCTTAGTGACGGATAAATAGCGCTTACCGAGAAGATCCAACTCTTTGACACCCAGTCCTAAAAACTCGAGTTCGGCAATAACTCTTGCGATTCCGATAGAAGAGGATAGACCCACTTTAAAGGAGCCCACAGCCCTTCCAGTCTCTTTGGTCAGCTCTTGCTTGGAGATGCCGTTCTCCATGTAGTCAGCCAATACTTCATCCACAAGCTTGAGCGCTTTATCGACATTATTGGGGTTGACTGAAAGAAGCAAGGACCACGGAGATCCTCCGAATGCGGTATCGGAGAACATGGAGTAGATTCCATAGGTAAGTCCGGCGCGGTCACGAACCACCGTTCCTAACCTCGACGTTATCGTATCCTGACCAAGAGCGGCGTTAGCAATTCTAGCCGCATAAAAATCTTTATCCGTACGCTTGAGAGTAGTCGGATGACTGAGGATGATGTCGGCACTACTTTTATCGGGGATATTGATGTCGAAATAGCGTCTGCTACCGGACAGATCTACGGAAGGAATGATTATTTCTCCGTTTGCCTCGCCGGTCCAGTCAGAGAACTTTCTGGTCACCTCTTCCAGGGCAAGATCAAGATCGATATCACCCACGATGCTAAGAATAGTCGATGCGGGGGTCATGAGCTTGCCGTGTACATCGCGCAAGTCTTCCGAGTTCACGCTCATCAATTCGTTGATCTGTTCGGAAGGCAGCTTGTCATAGAAAGGATGGTCAGAAGGATAGAGAGAACGCTTCATTCCATTCCAGGCGACGGATCTAGTGTTGTTGGCGCCTTCAATAATTTTAGAAGACAACTCCACTTTCAGCTTCTTCAACTCGCTCTCGGCTAGAAGCGGTCTTCTTACGGCGTCGTTCAACAAGCCCAGATATTCACTGAAATCTTCGGTGACAACATAGGTAGCCAGCCCGAGCCGATAATTGTCCACCGAGAATTCCAGACCGGAAGGAATCCCCATGTTCTCCAGAGTCTCAGCGATATGCTGCTTGTCGAAATTCTGGGAACCGCGGCACAACAATTCGCCCATCAACTCCGACTGATGGCTGGGCAAATGTCTGGTGAAATAGTTACCGGCTTTGATATTAAGGGCAATACCGACAGAGCCGGTACCTGGATTCTTCATAAGAAGCACTTTCATACCATTGGGCAGTGTCTCTATACGAACCCTCTCCTCAAAAGTCTTTTCGGTGCCGACCTCTTTTGAGAACCTTACTCTTTTCGCTTTAGGTGGCTCAGCCAACAATCTCGAGAGCTCTTCCTTGTCGATCTCAAAATCTTTAACAGAACGCTCCACAGCCTTGGGCTCCGGATCTTTTATAGTCGCAGCAAGATCCTGGTTGAGCATGTCATCGGCCATCTCTTCCGAAATCTCTTCGCCCAGCTCTATGGCATCTCCATTTTCACCGATGCTCTCAACTAATTCTTCAACTACTCCATCTACAGATTCGTTGCCGGAACTCTCTTTAGCCCTCACTTCATCGAGAAACATCTGCATAGGTTTAAAATATCCCACCGTTCTGTTGGTGCGAGTAAAGTAGGTGGATGTTACTGTTTTAACATTTTCCAGACTGATCTCATCGAATCGATCATCATAGTTCATCAGCCACTTCCAGTCAGCTTTTGACTCGGCTTCTCCGAGCAAAAAGGCAAGGCTGCTGGGGTCAGCCATGGCAAGAATAGTTCCTTTTCTGTTGGCTGATTTCACTCTGTTTAGTTCAGCTTCACTGATGGAGTCCGTGGCAAGTTTTTCAATCTCACCAAGAATGGTGTCTTCCACTTTTTTCAGGTTTACACCCGGGTTAAGACTCGCTCCGATGATAAATAGACCCGGATCTCTCAATTCATCGTGACGACAAAATACGTCGGCGGCCAGTCCTGTCTCTATCAAAGCTTTGTAGAGACGACTTGAGCGTTCGTAGGTACTACCGAGAATATGCCTGATGGCGGCAAGGGTGTAGTTATGCTCGTGCACTGCTTCCGGAACATGGAAACCGAGCCAGACTCGGGGGAGATCCCCTGCTCTGCAAATCTCGAAACGGCGCTCACCTTCCTGGGCGGGCTCAACCGTGTAGACTTCGGGAATAGGATCCGGAGAAGTCTTTATCTTGCCAAAATGCTTTTGAATGGTGGCAAGAGCTTCTTCTTTCTTGAAATCACCGAGCACAACGACGGTGCTGTTGTTTGGCCAGTAATATGTATCGTAGAACTTACGAAGCCTATCCAGTGGAACACCTTCCACATCCGAGCGCCAGCCGATTGTGGGATGGTGATAGGGATGTTCTCTGAAAGCCACCGCATACAGTTCTTTCTCCAGAGCTTCCTCCGGATAGTTTTCGCCTCGCTCCAGTTCGTTGCGAACCACCGACATCTCAGAGTCACGGTCAGATTGACGCAACATCAAGTTCCGCATCCGATCCGCTTCCAGCTCCGTGCAGAGGTCAAAGAACTCTTTGGGGACTATTTCAAAATAGCTTGTCCGGTCAAACCAGGTGGTGGCGTTCCAGTAAGCGCCAATCTGGGTCAGAAGGTCGTCTATCCCGTTTCCTTTGTCAGCATTGTGCCGTTTGGTGCCTTTGAATAGCATGTGTTCCAAAAAATGTGTTGCCCCGGTGTAGCCGACACCTTCGTTACGGCTTCCAACTTTGTAGAGCACAAGGAAAGTTACAACCGGTGCGGTATGGTTCTCCGCCAGGACCACTTTCAGCCCGTTTTCCATACGATACTCAAAGACATTCTTTATCTCTTCGCCGGCTTCTATGCCGTATTCGGAAAGACTGAAATTCTCGTTTTTTATAGCGTTAACCATTCTGCTTCCATTACCAAAATTAGCGGGTGATAATAAGTGGCTCCACCCGGAGGCAAGAGCCGTTCGAAAGAGTTAAGAATAACGTATATTAGTCAATATTTTCCGGACCTTCAGATATTTGAATATCAAACTAACAATTAGCCGGGTCAATTCATAAGTGAACATTGCAATAACAGGCGGTACAGGCTTTCTTGGCGGGCACTTTGCACGGTACCTCATTCAAAGAGGTCACTATCCCACCATAGTAGCCAGGGGTATCGCCCGGGATACTGCCAACCTGAGAAAACTGCAAAATATAAACTTCCGCCCCATGTATCTGACCGAAGAGAAAAAGCTCTATGAAGCCTTCAAAAGTTGCGTGGGAGTGGCGCATTTAGCCGGCATAAACAGAGAGACCGAAGATTCCACCTTTGCCCAACTCCATGTGGACGCCACGGAGAAAGTGCTCTACGCCGCCAGAAAAGCCGGCGTGAAAAAGATTTTGTTGGTCAGCTTCATCAACGCCAGACCCTGGAAAGCCTCTAAATATCACAACAGTAAATGGCAAGCTGAAGAGCTGGTCAAAGCATCCGGCCTTGACTTCACTATTCTGAGACCCGGCATGATCTACGGAGCCGGCGACCATATGTTGAGCCACATAGATAGAGCCCTGGAAATGTCTCCCTTCTTCGCGCCGGTGGGACTCTTGCCACGCAAATTCAGTCCCGTGGCGGTGGAAGACATGTGCGAGCTGATGGCAGAGAGTTTGCTGAATAACCTGCTTTCCAGAAAAGCCTACACCGTGACCGGTCCGGAAGCCTTGTCTCTGAGTCAGATTGTCGCTCGGGTAGCAAAGGCGAGAGCGAAGATGGGAAGGGGTCATGGAATATCTATTAATATCCCGTTTCCTGTATCTATCCACCTCGCGATCGCCGCCCTGATGGAGAGAACCAGCAAAGATCCGCTGGTGACAACTAGCCAGATCAAAATGCTTCAGGAGGGAATGGACAGGGCTGCTTCTAGTTGCCAAGCCTATTGTCAAGAACTTCCTGCTGAGATGAAGCCGAGAATGGAGATGACAGAGGATGTGATTATTCAATGCCTTAACAAGTCAAGAAGAGACTGAAAGCGCCAGGGAAAGAGCTTATTCAAAAAGTGATTAAAAAGGTTAAGAAGTCTGAGAAAGCGCCCAATAGGATTGACGACGTAAGAGTAGAGGAGCTGTATGAAGGTCTGTGTGCGCAAGTGCTGCATGTAGGTTCGTTCGATG
>JAUIJG010000329.1 GCA_030431355.1 bacterium | reverse complement strand
CCTCATGTAATATAACGCCCTTATCAGACTCGGTTTCCCTACGGCTTCGCGTATTAACCGCTTAACCAAACTACACAAGGTAACTCGCCGGCTCATTCTTCAACAGGCACACCGTCACACTATAAAAATAGTGCTCCGATTGCTTGTAAGCACACGGTTTCATGTTCTATTTCACTCCCCTACCCGGGGTTCTTTTCACCTTTCCCTCACGGTACTTGTTCACTATCGGTCACCAGTCAGTACTTAGCCTTACCAGATGGTCCTGGCAGATTCATGCAGGATTTCACGTGTCCCGCATTACTTGGGATACTCCTGAGGTTCAGAGAATTTCGTTTACCGGACTGTCACCGTCTATGGTGTGCCTTCCCAAACACTTCAACTATTCTCTTCCCATCTCGTGCGGAGTCCCGCTACCCCTCTAGGACTGACGTCCCAAAGGTTTGGGCTGTTCCCCTTTCGCTCGCCGCTACTGAGGGAGTCACTGTTTTGTTTTCCTTTCCTCCAGGTAATAAGATGTTTCAGTTCCCTGGCTTACCTCGCTATACCCTATGTATTCAGGTATGCGTCGCCGGCATTAACCCGGCGGGGTTGCCCCATTCGGACACCCACGGATCTTAGTTCGTAACAACTCCCCGTGGCATTTCGCTGTTTACTACGTCCTTCTTCGGCTGCTGGTGCCCAGGTATCCACCGTGCGCTCTTAGTAGCTTTACCAACGTCTCAGGGTTCTACGTTCCAGGACAGAAACGCAAACACCTTAGACAATAACATTGGTGTGGATACAGACTTCAATATGCAGTTTTCAGGGTACGGAACCGAGAGTTTCAGCCTCTCGGCTGCTTGTAGGACTTTCGCCCTTTCAGAATCACCTATTCTACCAGACGATTCTGATTGTGGAAGGCTTTGTATCTAAAGGTTAACTCAGCCTTTTAAAAGCCTGGAGGCTAGCGGGATCGAACCGCTGACCTACTGCGTGCAAAGCAGTCGCTCTACCAACTGAGCCAAGCCCCCACACGTTGTGGCCTTCCTTCGAATCATAATTATAAAGCCGAAGCCTTAGATTCGATACCACTATCGGTCTCATTTGATCATTTCGAAAGAATTCGAAACAACCCGCAAGAAATCCGATACTGATCATTCTAATACGGAATCAGAGCCGAAGCTGTGTACCGCAAGAATGTCTTAAGACTGGGCTATCGTGGACTCGAACCACGGACCTCACCCTTATCAGGGGTGCGCTCTAACCACCTGAGCTAATAGCCCGCCATCTCGTGGGAGGAGATATACTACCACCACTCACCGCCTAAGCGGCCAGGTTGTTCGCTATATTTTCATATTGTAGCGAAAATATTTACGGCTGCCTGAATATCCTGGTTCCCAACTGGATTCTGTGGGGTTTAGCAGGTTTGGTTGCCAGGTGGCCGAAGGATATTTATCTACCTATATATAGGATCGTTTTTTGTGGACTACATATATAAGGAACTGCCATTCTGATAATATGCATTAACCGGCTTATTCTTAGACCCGTTCACGGTTTGGAGTATACTCTGGCCCCGTCGGAAACCTGGTCTTCAGTAATCTGGTATCAATAGTCTGTCCTTGCAAGAAAGTGATGGTGAATGCAGTGATTCGAAATTTTTCCTCTTCTTCAAAGTCCCAGCAAAAGCTGCTGGCTCTTCTTGTTCTCACTCTGGCAGTTTTTCTCGCCAACGGTTATAACCCTGTCTCTCTGCCGGGTATGGCAAAAGATGGTGCTGATAAACAGAAAAAGATCGGTACTTTGACGGTCGGTAAAGCGGCACCGGATTTCAAACTAAATGATGTGGACGGTAAGACCTGGCGGCTGAAGGATCTCAAAGGCAAAGTCGTGGTTCTGGAGTGGTTTAATCACGGCTGCCCTTTTGTCAAAAAGCACTATGATAGCGGCAACATGCAGAGTCTTCAAAAGCGTTACACCGCTAAGAATGTGGTTTGGTTGAGTGTTTGTTCCAGTGCAGAAGGGAATCAAGGATTCGAGACCGCTGAGAAGCACAAAGCTATGTTCCGAGATAAGAAAGCCGCACCGACGGCGGTGCTGACTGATCCCACCGGGCGAGTTGGTCGGCTCTATGGAGCTAAAACCACTCCTCATATGTTTATCATCGGCAAGAGCGGAAAGCTGCTCTATCAAGGCGCCATCGACAACAACGCTTCCGGATTCAGTAAAGAAGAAGTTCTAAAAGCCGACAACTATGTTGCAGGAGCGTTGGATCGAATTCTTGCCGGTAAGTCGGTAACCGATTCTGATACCAAATCCTACGGTTGTTCCGTCAAGTATGCTAAGAAGTCGGTCAACTAAGGCAACAAAATAGATTGTGATGGGCACGAAGCGTTCTAAAGTAGCAGTAATTCTGATACTCTGCGCCTACTTCGTGCTCATTTTTAATACGGCTTTTTCCATCTCCGGAACCGCACTGCAGGATCCTGACAGCTGCTGGTTGCTCGCCATGGGGCGGCGGATTTTCGTCACAAAAGAAATTCCCCAGGCGGATCCTTTTTCTCATACACTCAGTCCGAAAAGGGATGGCGGAGGAAGTCTCAATCTACCAGACTTTGTCCCCTATCAGTGGTTGAGTGAAGTGGTACTTTATTCGGTGTACCGGGGGTATGAGCGTTTCGTTGTAGGCTCGGATGATTCGATTACAAAAGACCTGAATTTTGCTGATCTTATAAAGAAGAGATTGAGCAAGTACCTTCCCGCACGTGGCGCGGATACTGCTAATTTTGGTCCCCCGGATCCGGCCGCTGTGAGCTTGCTTGCCCTCGCTTCCCTGGTTATCGTTTTTGCATTTTTGGGAATTCCTTTCTGGTTGACCGCTGGAGCCCGGGAGAACCCTCTATTGGCATTGCTTCTGGTTTGGGTCTCCACCTGGTCCGCATCATTTCATTTTTATGTCAGACCGGAGATCTTTTCATATCTTTTTCTGGCGATTCATCTGGCTTTAGTCAATTCGATAAGGCTTAAAGGGCGCGGTCAGTCAGGAGGGTCCGGGGAATTCAAAGCGTTTATTCCGGAGTTAGTCGCTCTCACTTTGCTCTCTATCTTGTGGTCCAACTTTCACTCGGGATTTGTGTGCGGGATTTTGTTCCTTGGCATCATATTTGTTATGGAGCTTTCGAAGCTGGTTTTTGTCAGCGAGAAGAACCCTCTGGTCTTGAAAGCGGTGGTCCTTTCCCTCGCTCTATCCTTGGCCGGCAGCTTTGTCACTCCCTTTGGAATCCGATTGTTTCAGTATCTGCCTCATCTCTTTTTTGACAAGACAAATACCCTTATCGAAGAGCTTCGCCCTTTGACTGTGCCTGAAATTTTGAGCTCCAGCTACCTTCCTTACCTGTTACTTTCTGTGCTTTCAATATTGGCTATCAGTTATTGTGGACGAGCGGCAGATAGAAGAGTTCTTGGTCATATCGTGATGAACGGCCTGGTGATCGTTGCAGCCATTGCGGTGGGCTATTCTTGCCGCCGCCTTATTCCCTTTACCTCTTTGTTTATTCTTTTCGAAACCCTTTTTGTTTTTGCTTTGACAGCAAGAGAGGTGTCCGGACTGATACCTTTGAGAGACCCGGATTCAATCGCGGCCGCGATGGCGCCGCTATTTAAAAATCGAAGGAACTGGTTGTCTCTTGGTGGTACGGCTTGCGTGGTGCTGCTAAGCTCTTTTATGGTCGGCAAAGCCTTCTTGCCCAGAATTCCACAGTTAAGCTATGCCTTTGCTGCTCCCTTTGATGCTCTTGCTTTCATTCAGAAGAGTAAGTTTACCGGTAACTTATTCAATGATCCCCAGTATGGAGACTTGATTGTCTGGCATCTTTATCCGTCTCCTCCTGTTTTCATCGATACTAGATTTGATGCATACGGTAGCGAGGTTGTTTTCGATACTTTCAAGATAGAAAATGCTTCTAACGGTTGGCAGAAGCTTCTGGAGAGGCATGAAATCAATTGGGTTTTCGTTCCTATAAACAGCATGCTTGCCCACAAGCTAAAAGATAGTGCCGACTGGCATCAAGAGTTTAGAGACAACATAGCGGTTGTCTATTCGAGGAAGCCTAAAAAGCAAGCCGAATAAACTAGTCGACTTTCTCTGAATACTAAAGAAAAGCAGATTATGAGATTGTCGGGACAAGATGTCCGACTCGGGGGTGGAGGGGTATCCCCGGACCTGGTGTCGGTTATGCTTTGTCCGGGTATCCGTATATAGTTATATATCTTTCGGGGGCTTGAACTATTTTGCTTTTAGGCTTAGTATCAATGGTGTCAATGATTACACTATGGCCGGTGCGAGGTCGGTAATCACTAGAAAGCGAATAGCAAAATTAGCAGTCACACAGAAAGCAGCTCCAGTCGGTTTACGACTGTCTCAAATGCGGAAGTCCTGAGAAACAGTTTTGCTGCGCTTTTCAAAAACAGGATCGATAGTTTCATCAGGAAGCCGGAAACTTATAACTGGCGGAAACAGAGCAAGTTCAATTACTTCACCGACAGTAAGCTGATCGATGTGGCGGACCTTAAGATGGAGCGTCCCGTTGCGGTCAGTCTGGATGGACGTTCTCACCTGGCGGTTTTGAGCGTGCAGGCGGAGAGCACAGAGAAGCGCAATGCGGTCCAGGCAGTGTTGGTCAAAGAGTTAAGGGCAATCGGGGTGGAAAAGCCCTGTGCGTACATCATCAATGAATTTGGTGATATCCATGTATATCTTTGCTTCGACGAAGAGTTCAAAGCCCAGGCTCTGCATCCTCTTCTGAAAAACTGGCTCCTTCATTGCGAGCTGGATCAATTTGTTAGTTTGATAAATTGCGGCGAACCTCTGGAGTTGCCCCTGCAAAAGGACTTTGTCTGGACTACCAACTATTCCACTCCCCTGATCCGGCGTGGTGATATAGCTCTTGAGCCAGCCATTGCCATGTTCCTCTCCAATCTCTCCAAGGGCTTGCTCAAGCTGGAATATGTGATGGAGCATCTCAGCGCCTTTCCGATTATTCTGCCCGAAGAGCCGGAGGTCATTGAAGAAGAGCCTGTACAGCAGAAAGCAGTTGTAGATTCCCGAGAAGATGAGTTCCCCGGTGAAAATATTGTCTCTCTGGCAAGAAAGCGCGAAGAGCGTACATTGCGAAGAGAGCAAGAAGAGATCTTGCTCGATGAACTTGATTCCATAGAAGCTTCCCTTGACTTAAAGGATACTGAAGAGGTTGCATCGCCTGATTCTGACAAGGCTCAAGACCAGGAAGTGGAAGAGCCGGAAGAATCGGAAGAACTGGAACAGACTGAAGCCCCGGACGCGGAAGATGAGGCAGTTGGGCCGCAGGAGTCGGAATCGGAGGCAGAGGAAGCAGATGAATTCTTCTCCGAAGCCTTGTCCCAGGATGAGGACCAGACTCTCTTCGAAGAAATGGTTGATTTCAACCTGAATGATATTCCTTCCCGACCAGGGGATGACGCTGATATCAGGGTCAATGAACGAGGTGGTGGCGGAGGCCCTATTCTTAATCAGTCTTCCACCATGCTCCCGCCTCCGGGAACCTCTACTTTCAAGCAGCTCACCATTCCCTTTATCAACGGTGATCTTCAGTAATCACAGAATCTTGATTGATTCAATTTCCCAAAGCTGGAACCAGAAGAATTTTTCTTCTTTCTGCAGCTCCTGTGATCTCAATGGCTGAAAAAGTTCAATCCCAAGCAAATATTAATCTTAAATAGAGCGATTTGATTGAACTTTTTGCAAATTCGGCACGTCTGTCAAGGTATATAGCAGATAGTGGGTCGAGGACTTTGGTTGATGAAGAGAGCTTTTATTGCGTGCAAATTGGTCCTGGGCCTCAGTCTAGCTTTTGGGCTCTTTCTACCGGGTCTGGATTCCGGCGGCGCCGAAGCCAAGCCGTCAGCTTCAATCTCTTCACGAAAGTTGCTGCCGGGCCGGGTTGCCCGCGAGAATATAGAGAGAGTCAACAAACAAATTGACTGGCAT
>JAUIJG010000328.1 GCA_030431355.1 bacterium | reverse complement strand
ATGGTAACTCCTAAGATGAGACAAGAACTGCTGGAGAAAGGCGGATATGTCTGCATCTATCCCGGTCATATGTATCTTGCCGCCCTGGAAAAACACGGAGACGACTGGCTGGTTTGCGCCAGTTTGCAACATGGTGATGGCGGCAGAAGAATTAACGGCACGGTGACGGATCTGCAAAGCTGGAATATCACCGGCGGCAGACGACGTTATAACCCGGACATCGACCTGCCCGAGTGTCAGGATTCTCCCACCGGACCGATAGGTAACAACTGGCCTGGAGGAAGCGCTCGAGATTGGGACTATCCCTTCCCCATAGGACCGGACCCCTGGCCCCTTCTTTCCATAAGCTTTGCCCTCAATCTCTATGACGAAGCGGACAAGCGTCGTGAAAAAGAAAGAGAGAAGGAAGAAGAAGAGCTTAAGAAGAAAAAAGAGAAAGAGAGACTGGATCAAGAATTTCTTGAATCAGAAGAACGTGAAGCTGAAAGAATCAGACGGATGGAGAAAGATCGCGCCGAAAGACGCGAAGAAGAGCGGATGCGGCGCAAAGAGCGAGAGAAAGAGATTGCTCGTCGCAAAAAAGAGGAAATTGTAAGAAGAAAAAGAGAAGAGTTTCTAAGAAACGATGAAAAGTTCAGAAAGTTGAAAGCCCTGGAAAGAGCTGAATCTCTGGAGAGTTCGGATGCCGAACGGAGAAGAAGCCAGAAAGAAGGCGGTCAGAGAACCGGTGGTCGTGGTCACTCAGAGCAGATTCTCGATCAAGAGAGAAAAGAATTGTTCGAAGTAGAAAGAAGTCCCCTTATCTATAGCGATAACTCAAGCTCAATCTTTACTGGTCAGTCCCAGACACCATCCTGGATCAACGGATTGAGAATCTCTCACCGTCCCGGCGCCAGCGAGATCTCCAATCGGGTGGAGCTGGTATCGCCGGTGGAGGAATCAAGTCCGGAATTAAAATCCAACCTTGACAATACCTCTAGTCCGTCCACCGGAAGCAGCGACAATTAGAGACAAAAGCAGTAAAATCCTGGTGATACTATGATGCAATCTACAGAGACCGGAGACAAATCCTTGGGCGATAGAACCACATTGGTGAACCGCGGAATATTTCAGAAGCTGGAACTGCCTGAAAGTTTCCAGGAAGTGGTGATGCCCTGTGAACAGCCCTTCGGCTATCTGGAATTTGAATCGAAAAACTCCATGGCGCTGATCTGTTTCGAAGCCACCGATGAAAGTTTCGATGATGACAGCATCAATCTTGTTCAAAAAGCGCTGGATGAAAAGTTTGCTATAGGCAAAGGTCGTCCCCTTGAACCGACTACCAATGCCGATGACCAGGATCTCTTCAATATACTTTCCTTTTGTTTTGTCTTCGGCGGATTCCTAACGCGCGGAGGCACGGTGATGGATATCGACCGTTGTCACTGGGAACTGCGTTCCATAGGAGACGAGACAGAGTCGAAAACAGCCATTCTCGGTCGTTTAAAATTCGTGGAAGGCTCTGGGAAAAGAAGCAAGAGAGAGGTCTTGGTAGTACTGCCCCGGGCACCGGGTCAAAAAGGCTGTGGCTATATCTGGTTGGAAGGCAACGGCAGCGATTTGAGAAGGCATGAAAGACCATTCTTGGCCGCTATCGGCAGAGCCAGCCTTCTAGGCTAAATCCAACCCAAGAACCGGGAAGCCTGAATGAAACTTCATCTGTTTTCTCCGGCACCTTCAATCGGTATAGATAGACTTTTTCTTTCGCTGAAATCTGCTTTTCCAGTACAAGTTCGCATTTTGACTTTATGCGCTCTCTTGTCTCTTTCAGCCCGCGCAAAAGCTCCGGCGAACGTGCATAAAAACCGCTAATCACTTCACCATCCTTAAAGAGAAACCAGCCAAACGGCTCCATTCCACCTTTCTTGACGGTGTAGCCATTGGTGTTCCAGACAAGACCAGCTTCAACAGCAACGTTCTCAAGATTCAGCAATCTCCGCAAATACAAAAACGATGAAGTGCTGCATTTTGCCACATCGGCAAAAATCAAAAGTCCTGGTGGAACCTGTTTTTCCCTGGATATCATTTTCATCACTTCAGCCTGTCCCCAGTTATAATCGGGATTGGGACTAGCCGGAGAGGGTCCGTCGAACTTGATCAAACAGGTGAGAATAGATACAACCTTCTGCACCGGCTGTGGTGGGCTAATAGGATAGGGAGAAAAATTGCTCAAGACAAATGTGGCTAGAATAAGAGAGCCCATGGTATAAGCCAAAACTTTTTGATTCTTGCCACCGGAGAGAAGTTTCTCCAATCCAAGACCGGCGTACAAAATAATCGGCACCAAAACGGCGATGGCATAGCGAGAGTGGGGAACCCAGTTGCTTGTCATTACGGCAAGGGCGATAAGACCAGCCAGGAGTGGAACGGTAAAGGACATCATAGTCCTGTGTTGATCCCGGGTAGCCAGCACCAGACCGGCCACCAGAAGCCCGATGAATAGCACGCCGAAGCGATATGGATGGAGATAGAAAACAATCGCGAGAAGCATACTCTGCCACTGGGAATTCACCGTGAAAGGCAGAAAAGTACAGAGTGCAAAAATGGCAAGGACTATGATCGATATCAAAATCACCGATAGTTCCTTGAGGTTCTTGCGACGGATTAAAAACAAAGCAGCCAGACCGAGCGCAATGACAAGTCCTGAAACTGACCGCACCCAGGGGGCGATTACCCGTGACTTTATCCTCTCCACCTGCAGATTTATGGCATCGTGATTGACTAACTTATTGGCTTCAACAAACTGTACGAACTCAGACCAGTTGGCGGCATACCAGGACAGTAGCGCAATCAATCCGGTCAGGCCGACGGCTAGCAAAGAAAAAACCAATCTATAGTCTTTTTTCCTCAAGGCGTCCACAAAGAACCATCCTAGAAAAAGAAAAACGAATGGGGCCGAGGTGTGCTTCATCAACAAACATGCCGCCAGAGAGAAAGCGGCAAATAGAGAAGCCGGAAGAGATTGACTCTTCACGCAATGGCTGATGGAAGCCATCGAAAGAACAATCAAAGAAAGGGAAGGCAGATCAAGAAGATTGCCGTGACAGACTGAGGTGACAGCGGGAGAGAGAGCTATAAGAAAGGCGGTCAGAGCGGCTTGCCGGGAGTTTGAAAAATGACAGATTGTCAGCCAATAGGTAGCGCCCATTAGTATGACCAGGTAAAACACTCGCAAAAATGGGGCGATCCAAATTGGATCACCGAGAGCCGAATTTCCAAACACCCATATAATCAAGCCGCCGAAGATGTAGTAGGCGGGAGGATATAGATGGCTTGTTTGAAGCAGCAGAATAGGGTTGCTTAAAAAGGCACCACTCTTATACAGGTCAGCATAATTGTAGCAACGCAACATATGCATCGCCGTGTCGTAAAAAGGAACCGTCGTGTCGTAAAAATTCCAGATAACGATGGCGATGATAGGAATGAGTAAAAGTAGCGAGTACAAAAGCAAAATAGAACTCTTCCGGGATAGGCCAGCACTTATCTTACAATCCGCTTCCAAAAGATGATCCTGATGCTGCGAAATTGAAATCCAATTCGAATTGATCAGCAGAGACACCCGGCATGTCAAGCAGGACAAAGGGGACAATTCTTAGAACTGTTAACCTCGAACTATTAAAATGAACAGGCCAAATATCCTGTATCCCGGCTTTCCTCTGATATCATCGGGTCCATTGAATCGTAAGTGCTATTTGCAGGAGTAACTGACATGCGCCATCCCGACGTACCTGAATCCCTGGACAGCTGGTGGATCCTTCACCGCATGTTTGAGTTCGACCGGATCACCTTCGATAAGCTTGAGAAGAATGAACAGGAAGAGATTGCCAGAGAAGCTAGAGAAGCGCTTCAGTCCTTGAAAAAAGATGACACCGATGTCGGTCTTGCCCAGTTGCTGGGACACAAGGGCGATCTGATGCTGACCCATTACAGTAAGGTCTATGACGGTCTTGCCCATGCCCAGACCATTTTCGACAAGCTGCGCCTGAAGAAATTTTTGAAACCGACCTCTTCTTACGTGTCGATTCTGGAGCTTGGTCTCTATGACGCCACCGGCAAAATTCACGCATCTTTGAAAGAAAAAGGTCTGCCCCCCCATTCTCAAGAATGGAACGAAGCCTTCGACGCGATGCTGGATGAACAAGCCAAAAATCCGCGCCACGCCGGAAGACTCTGGGCGAAAATCCCCCAGCGTCGCTATGTATGCTTCTACCCCATGGACAAGAAGCGCGGCGAGGACGTCAACTGGTACACCCTCCCCTTCGAAGAGCGCTCCAAGCTCATGCTTGATCATGGCAAAATCGGACGAGCCTATCATGGTCTGGTAACCCAGGTAATTTCAGGTTCCATCGGCTTCGACAAGTACGAGTGGGGCGTGGATCTCTATGCTGATGATCCCGCCGTTTTCAAGAAGCTCATTTACACCATGCGTTTTGATGAAGCAAGCTCCAAATATGGAATATTCGGTGACTTCTACTCCGGGGTGCAATTCTCCCTGGATCAGCTCTCCACCTACCTGGAAGGCAAGGAAGTGCCTGCGCTCAACGAGCTGCAGCCAACTAGATAAATAGATAGTTACATCTAGATTTCGGACAACGAAAACTGAAAAGGCTATACCTGGCGATACTTTCCTTGCTCTCGGTCCTGGCAATGGGCCGGGGTATCCAATTTTGGATGGAGCGGGGAGTTAGCCCCGGGCCAGGCATTGTCGCTCAAGCGATGGACAAAAGCCAGGTCCCGGGTAAAAGAGACGCGAAGAAGCCTGAGCCATATAATCCCAAGAAAAAACTTCCCGGTGTTTTTGAAGACAGGGAAGAAGCTATCGCCTGGGTCACCAGTCTGAAAAAATACGCTGTCGAAACGCCGGCTCCTCATCTGGCCTCTCTCGATAATCTCAAAAAAGGTCATCCGCGCTTAATTATATTGAACGATGAGATTGGCGCTATCAAAAAGAGACTTTCCCGGAGCGAGCACGGCAAGCGGCTCCTGAAAAACATGAAAGAGAAGGCAGAGGCAATAATCGGTGAAAAGCCGGTATCATTTGACGCCTCCGAAGATGGAAACTATTTGCGAGTGAGCCGCACTGCGCTTAAAAGAATCACCACCCTGGCCGGGCTTTATCTAATCTGTCGTGACAGGCGCTATGCCGAAAGAGCCCGCCTTGAGATGCTGTCCGCCGCAGATAAGAAGAACTGGAATCCGGATCACTTTCTCGATGTGGCCGAGATGACAGCGGCACTTTCCCTGGGATATGACTGGCTCTATGAAGAGTTAAGCCCGGAAGATAGAGAGAAGATAAAAAAGGCGATCATGGACCTGGGACTCAAGCCAGGTCTTAGAGAATACGAACTCCACAAATGGTGGACCTACTCTCCTTTCAACTGGAATCTAGTCTGCAATGGTGGCATGACCCTTGGTGCCCTGGCCATAGCCGATGAAGAGCCTGAGCTAGCCTCACGGATTCTAAATTGCACAAAAATCTCGGTACCGTTCGCGATGGCAACATTTGCCCCGGATGGCGGCTGGCCGGAAGGAGCCGGATACTGGTGCTATGGTACTAAATACGCCATGTTCATGCTCTCCGGACTGAACACAGCCCTGGGTGAAGACAATGGCTGGTCAAAACTTCCCGGCTTTTCCAAAACAGGATTTTTCCGAATCCACTACACCAGTCCCATAAGAAGATATTTCAATTTTGCCGACTCCAGCGATAAAGAGAGAAGAGCTTCCCAGATGTTCTGGCTGGCAAAGAAATTTCAGCAGCCGATCTTTGCCGGAGCCGAACTTGACACTGCCGGTAACATCACCGACATCTTCCATCTACTTTTCTATCCGGATAGATCTATATCAACGCAAGACAAAAATAACGGGCTTTCAAGAGCACACTTATTCAAAGGGATAAACACAGGCTTCTATAGATCAAACTGGACAGATAAGAACGCTCTTTATCTAGCCTTTAAGGGCGGCAAGAATTCTGGAGGTCA
>JAUIJG010000327.1 GCA_030431355.1 bacterium | reverse complement strand
TCAATATTCAAGATCCCCCATCCCACCACCTGGTGCACTCGGAAGAAGAGCTAAAAATGTTGGTTTCAGCCAGCCATGAAGAGGGTGTTCTGGAAGAAGAAGAGGAGGAGATGCTCCATTCGGTGTTTGAATTCGCCGACACCGTAGCCAGTGAGATCATGACTCCCAGACGAGACATGAAAGTGCTGGCCGCTGACAAACCGGTCAAGGATTTCGTTGATCTGGCCCTGGAACACGGACATTCCCGAATCCCGGTCTATGAAGAAGACGTGGACAGCATTTTTGGTTTTGTTCATATTCGGGACGGAATGAAAGCTTTCGTGGACGGCAAACAAAACATAGCCGTGCGTGAACTGGCCCGGCCGATTGTGATTGTGCCGGAGAACAAGAGCCTGGGAGATCTCCTGGGAGAATTCAAACTATCGAAAACCCATATGGCCATCGTTGTCGATGAACATGGCGGCACCGAAGGAATGGTCACATTCGAAGACCTCCTCGAGGAACTGGTAGGAGAGATCGAAGACGAACATGATACAGAAGAGCAAATGATTCAACCGGCCGAAGACGGCTCTCTTCTGGTCGACGCAAGAATTGACCTGGAAGACGTCAACGAAAAACTGGAAACGAATATTGAAGACGAACAGTTCAACACCCTTGGCGGCCATGTATTCGGTCTATTAGGACGGGAGCCGGAAGAAGGTGATGAAGTTGAATCGGACTCTTATTTGATGCGAATCGAAGAGGCTGACCGCCACCGAATCATCAAACTTCGCTTGATAAAGAAAGAAGAAGAAGAGACGGAAATTGATGAAACCGAAGGTGAAGAATCTCAATCGAAAGAATCAGATTCAAAGTCAGATACCAAAGGTAATATCAAAGAGCTGGATTCCAAAGATATGAACTCCCTGGAGGCAAGCTAGAAGATTGCCTGAAATCTTAAGCAGCGATCTATTGCTGAGACAGGCCAAAAAGATCCGTGCTAACAAGAAGCTCGGACAAAACTTCTTCGTGGATCTGGAATTGCTAGAGAGAATAGCCGACGCCGTCGACATTGAAGAAGGCGATCATATTGTAGAAATAGGTCCAGGTCTTGGTTTTCTCACAAAAGTCTTGAGCGCAAGAGCCAGTGCCCTGGGTGTAAAAATAGATGCCATAGAGTTGGACCGTACCCTTGCCGAGAAACTTACAAAACAAGGGATAAAGTCCGTAAAAGTGATTCAAGCGGACTTCCTTGATTTTGATCTGTCCTCCATAGAGGCTGAGAGGATAAAAATAGTAGGCAACATCCCCTATCAGATAACCAGCCCCATAATCGGAAAGTTGTTTGGAGAGCTTGGTAAACCATCTGCCTGGCTATCGAAGATCGATCGGGTGGTGATGACTATCCAGATGGAGGTGGCCAAACGCCTGGTAGCCAGCCCGGGAAGCAAAGCCTTTTCTCAACTCACCCTCTTAAAGAGTTATTATTTCGACGCAGAGATATTAATGACAGTGCCTCCCGAGGCATTTTATCCGGTGCCGGAAGTGACCTCCGCCGTGGTGTTTTTAGATCCGCTGGAAGCACCACCTATTAGCGTAGACAATCTACCCTTGATGAAGAAGATTATCAGCGCAGGATTTAAGCAGCGAAGAAAGATGCTGAAAAACAATCTCCAATTTCTGAACCTGGATGAAAACGACTACCGCACACTCTTTCAGGAGTTGAATGTCAGCCCCCATGCCAGGGCGGAAGACCTTTCCCTTGAGAAATTCGCACAGTTGGTGGACTTGCTGGAAGAGATGGACCAAAAGACCGGATAAAAGATCTTGAAGCGATTCAGAGCCAGAGCAGCAGCAAAAGTAAACCTCACCTTCGAGATTCTCGGTACCCGCTCAGACGGATATCATGAAGTGGAAACACTCCTCCACTCCGTGGATCTCTTTGACCATATCACCCTGGAAATAAGCCGATCTCAGAAAAGCAAATTCAGTTTGAGAAACTATGAAAGCTCTGTTCCCGGGCATTTTCCCATGGACGATACCAACCTGGTGTCAAAAACTATAAGAAAGTTTTTTGATGCTTTTACAGATGTCGATTCCCAGATGTTTGAAGTGGTGGCAGACGTGGAGAAGGCGATTCCGATTGAAGCTGGTCTCGCCGGCGGTAGCGCGGACGCGGCAGCGACTCTGGTGGCTATGAACCAGGCTTTCGACAATAAGTTCTCAGAAAAGAGGCTGCTGAGACTGGCCGCAGAACTTGGTGCCGATGTACCCTTTGCTTTGGCCGGCGGTCTCTGTCTGGGCACCGAAAGAGGAGACAAGCTAGAGAGCACGGATCTTTTCCCATCACTTCATATGGTGCTGGTGAAGCCGAAGAATCTTTCGATCTCAACACCTCTCATGTTTAAAACCTACGATCAGTCGAGGAAAAGCGAGGATTTCAAAGCGAGCTCTAAGAGTAGAGCCGCTCTGGCCGCTCTTTCCACAGGGGATCTGGAACTGTTTTACAAAAATTTGTCCAATGATTTTGAAAGTGTCTATTTTGATATTCATCCGGAGATGGCAGAGTTAAGATCAAAATTACTGGAATTTGGCTGCTGGACAGTCAACCTCACCGGTAGTGGACCAACTATTTACGGCACCGTACCTAATTTAAACTCCGCCAATCGTGTGGCTCGCGCTCTTGTGGCAGAGAGAATGAACAACCCCGGTGCGAACTATTTCAAACATGGTTCCTTAGATATCCATGTGGTCAGATCGACAAAGGATAGTGCTAGAATTCTTGAACCATGAAAAAGAGCACAGAAAAAACCAGATCGAAATCACCTTCAAAAACCAAGAAGGAGAAGTCGGTCAAATTAGTTACTAAAAAAACAGCAGGCCAGATAGCTGACGGCCTCAAGATTTTGTATCCGGACGCCGACTGCGAATTGAATTACAAAGACACCTTCCAGTTATTGATTTCGGTGATTCTCTCAGCACAAACCACCGATGTTCAGGTCAATAAGGTAACAGCAAACCTGTTCAAAAAATATCCCAGAGCGATAGATCTCGCCCAGGGCTCCCTCGATGATCTCAAGGAATTGATTAGAGCTACGGGCTATTACAACGCAAAAGCAAACAACATACAACAATGCGCCCAGGCCCTGGTGGAGAACTATGATGGCATAGTGCCTGACAGCCTGGAAGAGTTGATCAAACTACCGGGAGTAGGACGGAAGACTGCCAATGTAGTTCTTGGTGTTGCATTTGGTGTGCCGGGTTGGACAGTCGACACCCATGTCCAGAGACTTTCCAAACGACTTGGCTTTACCAAGCAAAGCGACCCCTACAAAATCGAGCTGGATTTGCAAAAACTTTTCCCGAAGGAAGATTGGACAAAGTTATCCATAACCATAATCTGGCATGGACGAAGACTATGCTATGCCCGCAAACCGGATTGCGTTCAATGCCCGATAAATAATCTATGCCCCAGCTCAGAAGCCTGATTTAATCGGGATTTCTCCAAATCCATCCCGGCAATATGGGTTTATATAGTATGCATAAGCAAATCTGTTGCTAGAATCATTATTATAGATCGTGTTCGGATGATGCCATGGCCACAGAATCAAACGCACCGGAGAATATGGAAACCCCGCAGCAAGTTCCGCGCCTGGGTTTTCTAGACAACGTCAAAGCCTCATACACAAAGATTCGTGCTTCGGTCAATGAAGAAGGCAAAAACATTAGAAAGTCTGACCCGTGGACTATCTGGTTGGTGCCGGGACTGGCAGTGGCCCTTGTCTTTGTCTCTTTCACCGGCGGAATCGTCAGACTGCTGGTCGCTTTAATGGCCTATTTCAGCGCCTGTCTCTACATCGCCGCGCGAATAGGCATTGTAAGAAGTATGAATTCCAGACAGGTTAATCTGGTCTGGCATATTATAATGTGCTCGTTCATAGCTGGAATTTTGTTTGCCTTTCTTGTACTGAGTCTGGGCAACTAAATTCAAAACTCTGGAGTAGACCGGCTTTATGCGAAGGACTAATTCTTCTCTGGTGAGTTTATTTTTGCTTGCCATTTTTTTTCTTACTCTTCAATTTATCAATCTGACCTTATTTTCCCCGGTCCTGGCAGCCCATGGGAAAAGAAAAATGTCCCCTGTGGCCCAGAAATATTTTGACCAGGGCAGGGCTCAATTCGCAGGAAAAAAATACCAGGACGCTGTCTCCAGTTTTTCAAAAGCTTGCCAGCTCGCGAACCGAAACAACAGCTGCCAGTTCTATCTGGGAACTGCTGCACTTTATACCGGCAATCAGAAACTCTTCGTCGATTCCATGACCCGGATAGTCGTTATGAACGGCTTAAAACATTCGGTGGTTACCAAAAGGGCCCTGGTGAACATCCTCAAATATTCCAGTATTCATCCTTACAGCGCTTTGAACAGCCAGGGTTTGTTGTGTCGGTGGGACATCCAGAAGCATCCGGTCATCTATGTTTATATTTCCCGCGGTCTGGCTCTACCGAAGCAGTACCAGGGCAAAAGCATGAACATAAGCGACATCAAGTATTTCCAGAGCCTGTTCAAATCAGGTCGCTTCGCCTCCACACTGGTGAAGGAAAGGTCTTTCGGCGGAGGTCACTATTCCAACGCCATGTCAGGTCTCAGGAGCTGGGACTGGGCGGTTCGAGAAGGTCTTTTCAAATATGCATTCACAAACGATCCTAATAAAGCCGACATAGTCGTACTCTGGACGCCAAAATTCACCGCCGGAGGAGACATGAAGGGACTGACCAGCTATTTTGCCACCAGCCGAGGAGGCAGCGGAAAAGTGATCATGCAACTCTACACCGGTCAATATAGAAATATAGTCGGAGGAGACCTACCCAGGGCGCACGCCACCCACGAATTCGGCCACGCCTTCGGTCTGGGCTCCCACAGTCCGAACGGCGATGACATCATGAGTGCCAAGATGTATCAAATAAACGGCTCTAAAGTTCCGGGGATTTCAAACAACGACAAAGCCACTTTAAGAGCGCTGTACAGTCTTCAACCCGATATGGCCTGGTGATCCAGATAGGAGGGTAGGTAGGCTAGGCTGGAACTATTTTTTCATCAAAGTCTCGATATAAGCAGCTTTCTCGCTTACCCGACGGGCTTCTTTATCCCGGCCCATCTTTTTATAGACCTTGACCAGGGTTTTCATATCGTCCAGATACATAGGATTGTTGGTGCCCCTCTCCCGGTCAATGATTTTGATAATGCTCTCCTCTTGGACCGCTGCTTCTTTGTATCGCCCCTGCCTCACAGCCAATTCAGCCAGAACCCGTCTGGCTTCCACCGTGTACAGTGCGGCTCCACCGGGTATTGCCATCAGGTCAGAAAATGCAGTACGCGCCTCTTTCTCAGCCAACTCTGTCTGGCCGGATTTCAACAAACAGCGAGAGAGGCTGGTTCTGATATTCGGAATGACTTTTGGGTCGGATACCTCCCTGGTCAATAAAATAGCTAAGGACTGCCTGTAATAGGACTCGGCTTGAGCGTACTTTCCAAGATTCTCCTTGATATTTGCCAGGTTAAATAGCTCCATTGCCACCAGTTCAGTTTCGAATCCATTGAGCCGCTGATCTCGCTTTACCAGTATCAAGGCATACTTTTCGGCTTCCTTGTAGTTTTTCGTGGAGCCGTAGTGAACCGTCAGGGCTCTGAGTATCTCCACAACGTTCTTATTGCTCAAAGCCATCTCTTTCAGTTTTAGAGCATTCAAAAGAAACCGTTCCCGCTTAGCTAAGTCCGCTTTGTAATCGCCACTCGCTTTATCATAGGAGAGAAAGCTGTAGCTCAACCCATCGAGCCAATCGATGGCATCAGCTTCCATCTTCTTATTCTTCTTCTCTCTGTATAATCGAATAATACCGGCATAGTAATTCTCTGCCTCGGTAGTCCTGTTCTCCTTCAGAGAAATATCGGCTAGTCGAGCCAGGGTGGCTATCTCTTTGTCGGACCCCTGTTCATAGCCTCGAATCGCCCTGAGGGCGCGGCTGAAGTATTGGTGGGCTGCCTGCAGATTGC
>JAUIJG010000326.1 GCA_030431355.1 bacterium | reverse complement strand
ATGACACAGGGCACCGGTCCGATGAAATCAGGTCATTCATTGGTATCATCAACGACATCACTTCCTCCATGGCAAACATTGCCCATGTAGAAGGCGGCACCTTCGGATTTGAAAGCGCACTGCTTACAGAAAAGTTAAAAACCACCTTGCGCCGGCTGAACCGCTCCGGAAACAAAATTATTGAGAACGAATTGAAGACAAGAAATTCTCAGTTCGAGAAGCAGAAAGAGATTAGAGAAAATATCCTATTCGCCCTGGAAGCAGCAGCACTTACCACCTTACTGATAGCGATCTCGATAAACATTGGATTCGGTCTTACAATCGGACAAAGAATAAAAGCGATCGAAAGAAATACTACAAGGATAGCGGCGGGAGAAACTCCTGAGGAAGAACTTCAAGGCAGAGACGATTTAGCCAGGCTGAATGGACTTTTAAAAGAAATGTCGGTGTCCTTGAACAAGCTTAGAGAGCAAGAAAGGGCAATACTGGACAATACCGCTGAGATCATCTGCTCCCTGGACGGCGGCTTCCGCCTTACAGAGATAAATCAAGCGGTGGAAAAACGACTTGGATATAAGGCACAAGATCTTCTCGGCTCGAATATTCAATCTATTATTCATCCGGATGACAGAGACAAAACCTATGCGACCTTGAAAGATTTAGAGAAAAACAGCTCTGAACTCAGCTTCGAAACAAGAATGAAAAACGCAGATGGTAAATTCCTCGACTTTGAATGGGTCGCTAAATCCGCAGAAGACGAAAGAATCTTCTGTGTGATTCATGACATATCAGAAAGGA
Source organism: bacterium (assembly GCA_030431355.1). The sequence continues at coordinate 5,260 of JAUIJG010000326.1, read as the reverse complement.
AAGAAGCAGAGAGGCTAAAGCAAGAAGTCCTCGCTATCATTAGCCACGACCTGCGAACCCCTCTCACTTCCGTAAGAATGATTCTAGAGATGTTTCAAACCAATGTTCACGCGACACTTACGGACAAAGGTCACAAACTGGCCGATGCCGGTTTAGAGAGCGTTGTCTCTCTATTGGAGCTGACAAATGATTTGTTGGAGGTCGAGAAGTACGAGGCCGGCGGTATCGCCCTCGATATCTCTGAGGTGGAGTTATCAACGTTGATAATCAGCAGTATCGAGATGGTCAAGCCGGAAGCCCAGAAGAAAAATCTGAATCTAAAAACAAACTTCGATGAAACAGTTTTTCAAGCAGACAAAGAGAGAATAAAACGAGTTCTGGTGAATCTTATAGGTAACGCAATCAAGTTTTCACCGGAGAGCAAAAGCATTACGATTTCAGCCAAACAATTCTCTGCCGGCACCACCAATGAAACCATTAAGTTCGAAATTATAGATGAAGGTCCCGGTATCCCGGAAGATAAAATAGACTTGGTTTTTGAAAAATTCAAACAAGTCGGCACCGGTTCGGAAGGTGAGAAACGCGGTAGCGGACTGGGTCTTGCCATATGCCGCGCCCTGGTCGAGGCCCACCGTGGGAAGATTGGAGTGACCAGCAAAGAAGGGAAAGGAAGCATTTTCTGGTTTGATTTGCCGGCTAAGCAAAGTAAAGTCTAAAGCAAAGAACATGCCCTGGCAGGCATGTTCTTTGCTTTGAGGAAGCACATATCAATCCCGATCAGTAAAATCCTACATATCCGTGGTATCGGTAAAGAGCTTGAATCTACCACTGGCGTTAAGATGAACTACCTTGCCGTTAGGAAGAAGAATCGTAGTTTCACCCCTACCGTCACGAGCAACCAAAATTCCGTTGGGGAAGGTTTTACTTCCTTTCACGTTCTTCCACTGGTCTTCAGATATTGTTATCTTTTTGCCATTATGATCTGTGTAAGTCAACTTTTTGACTATGCCATCTTTATCCGCATCAAGCTCGACATCATGGTCCAGGTAGATTTTGTCAGCAGCCTTTTCAGACTCTGATGCTTCAGGTTTTTCGGGTCTGGAGTCCGACTTAACACCAGGGTCATCTTTTTTGGGTTCCGGATCAGAGTCTCTGGAGTCTGGATCAACATCTTTGGGGCCAGAACCCTTTTCCGGAATATCTGAAATGTCACAGTCTAGACCACGATCATTATTGAGAAGCCAGTGATTGTACTGCCACTTCATAAAGTCCATAGGCTCAGGGCCGTCTCCTGCATCAGTATATATAGGACCGGAAGCGTCTTTCATGAGGGACTTATGGTCTTCATCGGTCAGGCTGAGGTCAGGCAGAATACTGTCTGCGGTATCAGACTTAGAATTCAGTGAACGTATACATTCAAGGTCATCCGACAGGCAGTCTCCTCTAAGTCCTATACTGGAATCATCCTTGGTCTCAATTCCTTTTGCTTCTGTCGGCTTTGCTAGTTTTGCATCCATGATAGTAAGTCCTCAAATAAACGGTAAGCTAAAGCTGGAGGCGGTCTGCGCCGTCTCTTTCAACTTGCTTAGAGACTAATGCCATTCGGTAACAGCCATGTGACAAGAGCAAAACCGAAGCAATCGTGGGCAAGTCACTCCCTGAATCGGAACAATATATAGAAGGATTCAACCCTACCGGGTAGAAAGCCTGCGGTCCAATAACTCCATACAAAAGTCTATCTGCGCCAGCAGCTGCTCTCTCGGTGTATCTTTCAGGCTCTGCTCGATAAGTCCCCGGGTAAAGGAAATAACTGTTCTGGCAGGTATATAAGGATCAATCTGCTCTATCTGACCTTTCGCCGCCGCCACCGCGAAGATCTGGGTGACCATAAATTCTGCTTCTTGAATGAGCATGGCAAGACGCGGATCTATGGGCCGATTCTGCAAGATCATGCCGTGAACTTCGGTCATTAAGATACGAGTAAACTCAGGATTATTCTCACAGTACTCGAAACGATCGTACATAAATGAATAGATACTCTTTTTCCAGCAGGACTTATTCTCCTCCATGGACAACTTTGTTGCTTTTGAAAGCTGCTGGCAGTCATCCATTACTATGTCGAGAAAAATCTTTTGCTTTGACTGAAAGTATAAATAGATAGTACCTTTGCCAACGCCGGCTTCTTCGGCAATGTCGTCCACCATGGACTTCTCAAAACCTTTTCTGGCAAAAATAGACCTGGCGGCTTTCAAAATCGCCTGCCGTTTCTCTTCCGAGCGGCTGCGCGCCTTCTTTGGCGACTTTGAAGACTCTCTGGTCAAATTCTTTTTCGAAACAATTTCTTTGCTGGCGTTCATAAAGTAGTGTAGCTATCTTTCCACATTCACTCTTTTCAATTATACTAGAGAACAAACTGACTGACCGGTCAGTTTTTGGAATCCCGGAGGTCCAGGCTTTGAATCCTATAAAATTCTACTTCGCAATCTGGCTGATGCTATCTGCTTTTAGCCTATCAGCCTGCCAGCCCGAGAGCAAAGCCGCACCCAAAGGACTAAACACCCCTGAGGTCAAGGTTTTAGAGATAAATAACCAGAACGTCGACTTGTACACAGAGGTGCCGGCGCAGACCTTCGCCAGACACAAAGTAGAGGTCCGGGGCAGGGTCGATGGATACATAGAAAAGTGGTTTTTCAAACCTGGCCAACAAGTCAGAGTAAACCAACCTCTCTATGAATTGGACAGCAGACCTTATAAAGCTCAACTGGAAGAGGCAAACAGCAACTTAGATAAGGCAAAAGCCGACCTTACTTTCGCCGAACGCCAGGTCTCCCTTTTGGAAGCCAAAGCAAACTTAACTCGGGCGAAAGCAGCCCTGCTCAAAGCCAGAAGAGATTATGATCGATTCAAAGTCCTGGTGGACCAGGGCGCTATTTCCAGGCAAGACTTCGATACGGCTTCCACCAACCTCACCTCCGCCCATGCCGAGGTGAAAGCCAAAGAGGCGCTGGTGAAACAAGCAAGCGTCAATACCCAGACGCAGATAGCAGGTGCCCTGGCAAAAGTAAAAGCGGAAGAAGCCCTGGTAGAGAAGGCAAGGCTGAACGTTCAGTATTCGACCATTAAAGCCCCTATCGCCGGATTGATAGGAGACTCCCTCTTGCCTGTCGGTGGACTTGTCACCGCCAATGCGGAAGATCCTCTAACAACAATTATTCCTCTGGATACCGTCTGGGTGAGATTTAAGGTAACCGAAGCCCAATACCTCAAGTATCACACCTCCATGGATCATAGTAACGATACTAAGCTTGAAATGTTTCTTGCCGATGGAACTAAATTTCCCCACTATGGAAAGCTTGCCAATGCGCTTAACGAAGTGGACCGCAACACCGGCACGCTGGAGGTTCATGCGCAATTTCCAAACCCGGAGAAAAAGATACTCCCCGGTCAATTCGCCCGAATCCGATACGTGGGAGACCATCTCTCCAATGTATTGTTAGTTCCAGTGCAGGCGATTCAGCAAACCCAAAACATCTCCAACGTACTGGTGGTGGGCAAAACCAATGAAATAGAAGCACGCCCGGTAAGACTCGGAGAGAGAAGAGGAAGCGATGTCGTAATCGAAAACGGTCTCAATCCAGGAGACAAGATTGTCGTGGAAGGTCTTCTAGGAGTCCGCCCCGGAATGAAGGTCAATCCTGTGGTTACCAAACTTGCTGCACCAGACGAGCAAAACAAGTCCCAGCAGACGGCGTTGGCTGGGTAAGGTAACAGGTTATGGCGAGATTTTTTATCGACAGACCGGTATTCGCTATGGTGATCGCCATAGTGACTATAATACTGGGCGCGGTGGCTATCCCCTCCCGCCCGGTGGCCTCTTATCCGGAAGTGGTACCACCGCAAATCCAGGTAACTGCAACCTACCTGGGTGGAAACGCCCAGGACTTGGAAAAGACCGTCGCTCAACCGATAGAAGAACAGCTTGTCGGTCTAGATGGCATGCTCTACTACCAGTCAATGTGTTCGAATAACGGACAATTGACTATTACAGTAACTTTCAAACTTGGCACAAATCCTGATATAGCAGCCGTTCAAACCCAGAATCGTGTCAACCTGGCGCTGCCCCGCTTGCCGCCGGAGGTGCAGAGACAGGGTATCAACGTACAAAAGGTCTCAAGCGCCTTTCTGATGGCGATTAGTTTGATATCTCCGGACGGTCGATATGACTCACAGTTTCTAACTAACTACGGACAGATAAACCTGGTCAATCAGATAGGTAGCCTTCCCGGTGTGGGAGAAGCACGCCTCGGCTCCCAGGAACTCTATAGTATGCGAGTTTGGGTCGACCCGGACAAACTGACCCAGTACAACCTCACAGCCACGGAAGTGAGCCAGGCTATTGCAGCCCAGAACAAACAGAACCCGGCCGGTTCAATAGGAGAAGCTCCCTCCCCGGCAGGAACTTCGATGCAGTTTGCCGTCTCGGCACCGGGTCGTCTGACCAACACAAGCCAGTTCGAAGACATCATTTTAAGATCCAGCGCCGACGGCGCTCTTTTGAAGCTAAAAGATGTCGGACGCGTTGAATTGGGTTCTCAGACCTATTCAGGGTATACACGTCTGAACGGCAAACCATCAAGCAATGTCATTGTCTACCTTGCCCCCGGTGCCAATGCCGTCAAAACCGCAGAGTCGATTATGCAGTTTGTGGAACAAGCCAGCAAACGCTTTCCTGCCGGTATGGACTATGTCATTCCCTATGACTCGACAATGTTCGTTAAAGCCGCCATAGAAGATGTTGTTAAAACCCTTCTTGAAGCTATTCTATTGGTGGTTCTGGTCGTCTTCATCTTTCTCCAGAACTGGCGCGCCACCCTGATACCACTACTGACCATCCCGGTGGCCATCGTCGGCACCTTCGCCCTCTTCCCTGTGCTGGGATTCTCAATCAATATTACGACCATGTTCGGTCTTGTTCTAGCCATAGGTATTGTGGTGGATGACGCAATTGTTGTTGTGGAAGCGGTACAGCGCAATATAGACAACGGCATGAACTCTCGCCAGGCGACAATCCAAGCCATGGAGGAAGTATCCGGCCCGGTTGTGGCGATAGGATTTATTCTGGCAGCGGTCTTCATACCGGTAGCATTCATTGGTGGTATCAGCGGTGAGATTTTTAAGCAATTCGCGCTCACCATTGCGGTTTCGGTGCTGGCAACCGGAGGCTTTGAGCAGGCCGTCTGGGTGGCGGTTCTGTTCGTGG
>JAUIJG010000325.1 GCA_030431355.1 bacterium | reverse complement strand
ATTATTTTTTTGAATTAGGGTAGATATTATGTCTAATAAAGTTAAAGGAACCGTTAAGTGGTTCAACGAAGAGAAAGGTTTTGGTTTTATCGCTCAAGAGTCTGGCGCTGACGTGTTTGCACACTACAGTGCAATTGCTAGCGAAGGCTTCAAAACTTTAGCTGAAGGTCAAGCTGTTGAGTTCACTGTAACTCAAGGTGCTAAAGGCCCTCAAGCTGAGAACATTGTTGCTATCTAATTAATAGCAAATAAATGTTTAAAGAGAGGCAAGCCAGCGGCTTGCCTTTTTTGTTTCTACTGTCGCTAACGTTTTCCCTGTCCGACATCTGTTTTTTAGCGGATTTTGCCAGCTTTATTGTGAAAAGCTCATCAGGCAGCGGTCGATTGCTGACAAACTGACTCCAGGTGGCATGGCTGTGAAGTTTGCCATCATCCCTGTAATCCCACCACTGGACGGGCATTGAGGTCCTGGGACTGACCGCTATCCTCTTCCAGAGTTTTTTCCTTTTCATGATGTCTAAAATGAATACTTTTTCCTTAATACCTTTCACCGGTACAGGATGTTTCGTGGACCGGGCAACCATTCCATCTTTTATATAGCTCTTGAGGTAGCCGGTTAGAGACTTGAAGTCGGATTCGACCATGGGATGGCCGTTGGCAGATTTCAAAAGATGAGAGTTGGGTGACAGCTCCACAACGATAAACTTCAGACCACCGCCCAGATGTGCTTTGACTTTTCCGGATTTACCCAACACCGCCACAGCCCCTTTTTTGTAGGGACCCTTCTCTTCCAGGCGGATTAAATCGGGATTTTTGTAGTAAAACTGCCCGGATTCCACAAGAACCTTGTTTCCTTTAAAGGCTTTCATTTTGAATTTAAATGAATAATTTTTCAGTGCCCTGGCTTTCAGGTACATATCTTCAATCAGTTGATTGCCGCTATTCGTTGAATCTTTGGTGAGCAGATTTAAGTTCGGCTCCATCGGATCAACATTGGTATCAGCCAGGGCTACGGGGCTGACAAAGCAAAGGATACCCGCGATCAAAAAGAGGGGGTAATACTTGAATGAGTAAGTCTTGAGAAATCTAGACACGGTTGGCCTTCAGAACATTCTTTGAACTGGTGAATCTGTTTTCCGGTGAGGAATTACGATACGGAGATCTTGAGAGTCTTGTACTCTTCCGAGCAACGCCAGAAGGCATAGATCGCTTCCACCAGAATTTCCACCTGTTCAGGCATCTTATTAGGAGGATGGATCTCCAGGCAGTCCACCGCTCGTTTCATCCATATAGCATGACGGGTATGGGGCTTTGCGTGCAGCCTCAACCATGCCAGGCCTTCATCGGTGGTGACATCCAGGCTGATGTTGTTTGTCTCCGGGGGATTTTTTTCAAAGAAACTCTCAAAAAATTTGAGGGAATGTCTCGCGAATACGGTGGCAGCCAACTCTGCAGTAACAATGGCTAGAACACCTTCGCGGAAATCTTCAGAGGTGCAGAAAGTCTCAATGTGATCACAAAGATTTGTGGTGGCAGGCCCAGGCTTGACACTCTTTAGAAGGCGATCATCTACCCCTGCCAGATAACATTGCTGTTTGTAGAGCCCCTGGTAATATCCCTCGTCGTCGGAGAGCTGGTCCAAAAATTTGCGGGCATAGTCCATTGACTCGGGCAAGTTGACTCTTACTGTTTTTATGTTGGCAGGCAGTCTGGAGATGAATGGCCAGAGAGTAAGGCAGAGTTCCTGCCCGGTCTCTATGGTCGCTCTGTCTGCTCTCAGATCGACGATGAACTGACTCTGTTCACAACCGCTATTGAATACTTCTACGAGAAGTGGGAGCCAATGGTCTTTTCGAGCCATTTCCTGGGGTATTCCTCAAGACGAAACCTGATTCGTCTGGTTAGTCAAGCGCTATTAACCTAAAGGTTACTACGTTTTCAGCTTATATTACTTTCCGAATCCAATATTTTTTCAATAATCGTTAAGCAATTGCTTTATGAAGCCCTTGGCAACTTAGCTATTTATTTGATTAAGTGTTAAACTTTTGTGGCTCATTTCTATATAGTCTATCTGGTAAAGCTTTTCGTCTCCTGTCAAAGAATAAACCCTTGAAAGATTTAGCATCCATCAACCTGCCCCAGCTCAACTCAGCTCCCAGGACTGACAAGGAACCGGAGATAGAGCTTCTCAGGGCTGAAGACGGACTTCAGTACTCCTGCCGAGTATGGCGAGGCGAAGTCGGTTCGCCGGTCATTCTTTACCTGCACGGTATTGAAGGGCACAGTCAGTGGTTCGAGAATTCCGCCAACCATCTGAACTCCAAAGGCATGACCATCTACGCTCCGGACCGCCGGGGCTCCGGCTTGAACGCCCGGGACAGAGGTCATATGAATTCTTTCAAGGATTATGTCGGTGACATCAACGACATGCTTCGTCGCATAAGCCTCGACCATACCGGTCATCCCATAATCGTCTGGGGTCACTGTTGGGGAGCCAAGGGAGCTATCATTGTGGCTCAGGATGTGGATAAGAACACCAAAAAGGACGCCAAAACCAGAGCCGAAGATGCTTTGAGTAAGGGCTATCCAATTTCGGGCCTGGTTCTCACCTGTCCTGCCATCTACTCCAGGCTGGATTTTGATCTGAAGAAGAAACTTACAATTGCTTACAACCACTTCATGGGCGATCGCCGGGCCATGAGAAAGTGGGAAATCCCGTTAACCGCGTCCATGCTTACGGATAACCCGGTTTATATGAATTACATCGAGGAAGATCCCCTTAGACTAAAAGAAGTTACCTCGACTTTTTTCTACGAAAGCCATAAACTTAGTACTCTCGCGCAGAAAGCTGCGTCGAAGCTCAGTCTCCCAATTTTGATTCTCCAGGCAGGAGCAGATCAGATTGTGGACGTTCCTAACGTCGAAAAGTGGCTTGAGAGAACGAACTCTCAGGACAAGTCGATGAGAATCTTTCCTGATGCATCCCATAGTCTTGACTTCGATGAGACCTGGTTCAAAGAGTACATGCATCTAGTTTCTGGTTGGTTGGCAGCGCGAACTCCGGTGGTATCGTAGTGCGAATTTCAATTTTAGAAGCAAAGGCAATCACATTGCCCTTTAAACTTTCCTTTGGCCATGCTCTGGCTTCCCGAAATAATTCGGTGAATATTATCGTTAAAGCAAATGTGGTCGATCAGTATGGAAACATTCATACCGGCTATGGCGAAAGCGTTCCCCGGGACTATGTTACCGGTGAAACTGTGGTTGGTGCGCTCAAAACCATAGAGGAAGAGTATGTCCCCAGCCTGAAAGACTGTGAGTTTGTCGCTCCACTCGACGCGCTCAAAACATTACGTCAGAAGTTTTATGAGTTTGGTCTTGAATCTAAGCCCCATGGAGCTTCCTGGTGCGCCCTGGAGCTTGCTGTTATCGATGCAGTGGGCAGAGCCAGCGGTCTCAGCTTTCCTTCTTTGCTCTCCATCTATGAAGCGACCCGGAAGAACGGCACTCCCATTTTTCAGCCGGATTCCGAATTCGGTCATGACCACAGAGATATTGTCTACGGCGGGGTAATCCCCTTCGGTGGTGTGGCGGCTTCTTTGTTTATTCTCGGCTATTATCGCTACCTCGGGCTCAACACGGTCAAGATGAAGGTTGGCAGAGACTGGCATAAGGACATGCAAGTGCTCAAGCTTGCCAGAAAGATTCTCGGTCCCGATGCTATTTTGCGGGTAGATGCCAATTGCGCATGGACGGTGGACGAAACCCTCTATTTTGCCGATAAGATGAAGGAATTCAGGATTTCATCCATAGAACAGCCGGTTGATCCTGAGAATATAGCCGGAATGCAGCGGTTAACTAGAGAGCTCACCGAAACAGTTGTTGCCGATGAGTCCCTCTGTACCCTGGACCAGGCTCGACTGTTGATGGAGAATCGTGCCTGCGATGCCTTCAATATAAGATTGTCGAAGGTGGGAGGTCCCCTGATTGCTTGTGAGATCGCAGACCTCGCCAGGGCTAACGGTCTCGGAGTATTGCTTGGAGCCCAGGTAGGCGAGTCGGCTATTTTGAGCGCTGCCGGCAGAGGATGGGCTGCGGTTAAAGGTCCTTTCGATAACTGTGAAGGTTCCTTCAACAAGTATCTCCTCCGACAAGATCTCTCCAGCGAAGATGTCACCCTGGGTAAGGGTGGCAGGGCACCTGTTTTTGACAGTCCCGGCATCGGTATAGAGATAGAGGACTGGCGCTTGAGAAGATTTGCCAGCCGTGGTTTTTCCGAGAAAGAAGAGAGTGAACTGACCGGAGCTGCGGTCGGCTAGTCACTGGTCACTTTCCATCTCTTTTATGTTTCTATTACCGGTTGTCCGGCGTCTAAATAGCTAAGTAAGCAGGAAATTGTTTTGAAGAATCTAGATATTCATATCGGTCAAACCTATCGCAGATTTACCCATGTGAGGAGGTTCAGGGAAGCTCTTCAAAATCCTGGTGAAGTCCAGCGCCGTAAATTGGCTGAAATAATCGCAAGGAATCAAGATACTGCTTTCGGAAATGATCACCACTTCAGTAAAATCAACAACTATCAAGACTTCGCTTCTTATGTGCCTTCTAGAGACTATGAATACTTCAGACCCTATGTAGATCGTCTGGCCCGAGGGGAGTCCAGACAGTTGACTGCTGAAGACCCTTTCATGTTTGCAACTACTAGTGGTACCACTGCCAAGCCCAAGTTTATTCCGATAACTAGCGGTCATCTAAAAGACTACACCCACGCATTTCAGATTCACAATTATCATTTAGTCGATACCTTTAAAAAAGCAGCGGAAGGTCGCTTTCTTATCATCGTCAGTAATGATGAGGAAGGGCGAACAGAAGCTGGTATTCCTTACGGTGCGGTTTCAGGACTTCTTAATCGTCGACAGCCGAATATTATCAAAAGGCATTTTGCATGTCCTTACGAGCTTTGCAAAATTCGAGATGTAAATCAGAAGTACTATTTGATGCTGAGGGCAGCGATCGGACAAAACGTGTCGGCTGTACTTGGCTGTAATCCTTCCAGCTTGCTTTTATTGGCCGATCAGCTCAACGAGCATGGTGAGTCGCTGATAAAAGATTTGAGGGACGGCACCGTCAGTAAGACCTATTCTCCTCCCGAGGAGTACGCTGAAGCATTTTCTCCTTTCTTCAAGAAACAAGAAGAAGCCGCCCGGCGTCTGGAGAAGATATTCTCCCTTCATGGAAGACTTACTCCGGAGCTTATATGGCCGGAGTTGCAGGTACTTTCCTGCTGGAAAGGCGGACCGATGTCTTTCTATCTGGAGCGGCTGCCTGAGTTTTATGGAAATATTCCGGTAAGAGATTTCGGCTACATGGCTTCTGAGGGACGTGGAAGCATTCCCATAAGTAATGAAGGCGCCGGCGGGATTTTGGCTTTGACCTCCCATTTTTTCGAATTCGTAGAAGAAGATGATATCGATAATTCATCTCCTCAATTTCTTACCGTGGAGCAGCTGAAAGCGGGGGGAAGGTACTACATCTACTTCACCACATCCGGTGGTCTTTATCGCTACAACATCAACGATTTGATGCAGGTGACAGGTTTTGCCGGAAACACACCGATAATCGAATTCGTAAGAAAAGGCCATGGAATAAGCTCCATTACCGGGGAGAAGGTAACCGAAGAGCAGGTTGTCAGTGCTTTGCGCCAGGCAAGAACTCAACTCAATCTTGACGAGATCAGTCACTTCACCGCTGAAGTGGAGCTGGGCTATCCTCCCTACTACAACTGTTTTATGGAGTTAAATGCCAGTCTTTCGGAATCTATCAAAGTTCAGTTTGTCAGAATCTTCGACCAGAATCTCCAGTTGCAAAATCCGGAGTACGCGGACAAACGCTCCTCCAGAAGGTTGGCCGCGCCGGTCTTGAAGGTGCTTCCACCAGGAACCTATACCAGGCTCAGACAACAGAGGGTGCTGGAAGGCGCTCCCGAAGCCCAGGTGAAGATACCTTTGTTGAGTTCGCCGGAGGCATTCTCTGGTCGTCTTAAATTGCTGGAGGTGGTGTCATGACAGCTGGTGCCTCT
>JAUIJG010000324.1 GCA_030431355.1 bacterium | reverse complement strand
TAATCCTGCCGTCCGTGGACTTGCCGGGAATAAAGCGTGGTCCTACCACTGTGGGAAAGCTAAATGCATACTTTCCATTTTCGAAGGGTAACATGTCGATATATTCGAGAGTGACTTCTATCTCTTTTCCCGGCTCAATATTGGCTACAGACTGGCTGAATATATTTGCTCTCTCCTGTTCGAGAAGAGATGCCACCTGACCCCTGGCTTTAGCCTGGTCGTAAATTCTTTTGGCCTCTTCCCGCCTTTTAATAGAGCCTTTTATAACCCTGGAGCCGATTTTCATCACCATGGAATCTACGGCCGCGGATTCAGATAGTGGAAAGGTATAGAGAGCTTCTATCTTCTCTTTATACGGATTGGCAAAGGTCTGTTTAACCTTTACTCGACTGACATAGCCTGTTATTTCGGCAGAGACGTCCGTGTGCTTCAAGGGGCATTGTCCCAGCTTTCTTCTGCCACCACCAGCCATGGCGGTCAGTACACCTGACCCCTGCGCTTTGCCAAATGAATTCGTTTTTTTAGTTTGGGTATTCTTTTGAGATGCTATTTGCGCATGACTTTTCATGCTTCTGGAAGTTTTACCGGAAGCGCTTGCGGCCATGGCATTTAATGCTGGACAAGATAGTTGCACAGCGAGGATAGCGCTAAGGGCTATAGCGCATTTTCTATAGATCATAAGATTTCTCCGAGTTTTAAACTTTCGCCAACACCAGAATTGGTTCGAGGAGTTCTACTTTTCTGAGATTAACCAATGGTGACTCCGTTAGTAACGGGGTAATGCCTAGATCCGACCTTGGGATCGCCCGCTGTTAGGGTTTCTAAAACCGAAGTCGCAAGGTGATGATTTTAGTTGTTTTCTTTTCCCTGACAGGCTTTCCGTCGTAACTTGCCGCCCATATAAGAAGAAAGTCATAGCCGTTATGAACGATGCTGATATTGCCCGGACTGTCTCTCCAGTCTTTACGGGGGTGGTAGCGCAGAACATCAACCTGACTGTGGGAGATTGAGGGATCTAATATGAGTCTGACCCGGGGGGACTGATCGTCGCCAACTTGATCCTCTGTTTCCGGAAGAATGGATTCATACGGATTTGCCGGCAGATTTTCGTTCAGCGACAGGACAAGCTTGCGATAAGCTTTTGAATTGCTGTCTGCTCCCAGTAGCGAATAGGACTTGTTGGCGCCCACCTGATCGCGCAGCCGCTTGCGCACCAGCCGCATTGTCGAGACCAGCTTTTGATCGGCTTTCTCTACATCTTCATGGGCTTTTCTTATCTGGCTGTATATTATTTGATGACGTTGATTAGCCTGGGACCGAGCAATGGACGGCCTATGGTTGAAACCCACCAAAAGGAAAACCAGGACAGCCGCAACCAGGTATGTCGCTGGTTCAGGGTTGCCCTGGAAGATTCTATTTTTGGTGATCACTTAAGAACTTATTCTAGTGTTAGTGTCGTCTAGCTTTTAGAAGATCGGAGTCCAGCTCTTCCAGCCAGGAGGTCGGAATTTCCACTGACTTTTGACCTTCAATAAGGGCCTTCTCTTTCAGATCCCAGAGATATTCGAAAAGTCCATCGTGGGAAAGAATATTTCGGTTGTTTTTTCTGGTCTTGTAAGCGTGGTTGAGGCTCTGCTTGAGGTTGTCTACTTCTATTTTAACCAGTTCGCTACTGTCTCGTTTGGACGTTCTTGCCATTTACAAACTCCCCTGAACATAAGGCGGACGATACACTCGTCTATGCAATATGCCCAGCCGAAGCGAGATCTTTCGGGTGGATGGCGTTGTCAAATGATTAAAATTATCAGGCTGTGCCCATGGCAGAGCGGACCTGTATTCGACTCAGATGGAAAGAAGGTCGATAGACTTGCTGTCTTATCTGACTTCCTTTTCTGACTTCAAATCTGAACCGAAAAAGAAACTAGTCCCTCAAAGAGGGATTGGATATCCTGTGATCAAGATACCGGAATGAGATCAGGAACGACGCTTGCGAGCCGCTTCTGCCTTGCGCTTTTTCTTAACGCTGGGTTTCTCATAGCGTTCACGACGCTTGATTTCTGAAAGAATACCTGCCTTCTGTATCTTCTTTTTGAAGCGCTTCAGGGCCTGTTCTATGTTTTCGCCTTCAGATACTCTGACTTCTGACAAGGGTCCTCCCCCCTGGAATAACTACCAGAAACTCTAACTATAGCTTCGATCATATTATCACCGATTCATCTCTTCAACAACCATTTTTGTCCGTGTTTTGGATTTTCAGGGTATAGAAAATCAATATCGGACGCATAGTGTGAAGGCTTCTGGGGATGCGGCATCCGCTCAGGATTCCGTCTGGGATGTCGCTTCATTTATGAGTTGTTTGGATATGTTGGCCGGCACCTGGGCGTAGTGGTCGAACTCCCAGGTGTAGTAGCCGAGTCCCTGGGTGTGAGTTCTCAACTCGATAATATAATCCCAGAGTTCTGCCTGGGGCATGTTGCAGCTCACAACGTCCCAGCGTTGCTGCTCGGGGTCGGCAGCAAAGCCCAGGATCTGACCCCGCCTTCCGGTCACCTGACCCAGCACACCGGAGGTGTATTCATTGGGCACGAATATTTTTACCAGGGCCACAGGCTCGAGTATAAAAGGATTCGCCTTCGCCATTCCCTCTTTCATGCCAAGGATAGCCGCCATCTTGAAGGACATCTCGTCGCTGTCCACATCATGAAACTTGCCGTCGTGCAGGTTGACCGCAATGTCCACACAGGGATTTCCGGCCAGGGGGCCTTTGTTCAGCGCTTCCATTACTCCTTTTTCCACCCCGGGGATGTATTGTCTGGGCACGGAGCCACCCACGATGGATTCGGAGAATTTGACTCCGGCACCTCTTTCCTGGGGTTCGATTTTGAGAAATACTTCCCCGAACTGTCCTTTACCACCCGACTGTTTCTTATGTCTGCCATGAGCTTCCACAGATTTTGCGATGGTCTCTTTGTAAGCGATTTTGGGCCGTGAACTATCCAGGGAAAGACCATATTTGCGCTCCAGTCTCTGTCTGTTTAGAGTTAGGTGCACTTCACCCTGGCCGTAAAGACAGAATTCGTGAGTATCCGGGTCCCTGTCTACCTTCAAAATCGGATCTTCTTCGATTATCTTATGCAGCAGGGAAGAGAGTTTTGTCTCATCACTCCTGTTTTTTGGGGCGATGGCAAGCGAGTAGAGGGGCGGTGGCTCTGGCGGTGCCGGCATAACAACCTTGCAGCCTTCGCTGCATAAGGTATCTCCGGTCCTAGGCGTGTCCATCCTGGATATAGCCACGATTGAGCCAGGACCGGCTTTGTCTAGATTTTCTTGTTTTTTGCCCTGGAGAATGTACATGCCGCCCATTCTCTCTTTTGTGCCACCCTGGGTGGTATCTACAAGTTGGGTATCCGAGGTCAAGGTACCTGAGAAAACTCGAACAAGCGAGAGCTTTCCAGCTTGCGGGTTGACATAGGTTTTGATTACCTGGGCGATGACCGGACCAGCCTCTTTCATCTCCACTTTGTTGCCGTCTTTATCCTTGTGTTCGCGCTCTTCGGGAGCCGGACAAAGAGAGATAATTAAATCCAGAAGAGTGACCAGACCGCCGTTCGTCATGGCTGATCCCACCAGAATAGGCACAAAAGTACCGGCTTTTAATGCCAGGTTGAGGTCTTTCTCCATCATCTCCATGGGCGGCTCTTCTCCTTCAAGAACCATCTCAAGGAGATCATCATCGGTGTCAGCCAAACTTTCTATAAGCTTTTCTCTTGCTGCTTCCAGCTGAGGTTTCAGATCTTCAGGGATTTCTGCGTGAGTGGGTTCACCCTTGTCACCATATGTAAAGGCTTCCTCTTTTAGAACGCTGACAAAACCTTTGAAGTCATCGCCAGTACCGATGGGGTAATGCATCGGTGCCAGGGGTCTGGGAGTCTTGTTGCCGGACATCTCTTTGAGGATTTTCATTGTCTCTGCCAGCGGGACATCGATCTTGTCCATCTTGTTGATCAGGACCATGCGGGCCACACCTATTTCTTCGGTAAAGCTCAATAAAGTATCCATCTGGATCAGTCGACCCGGGTCCGGCTCTACCACGAAAATTGCGGTGTCTACGCCCATGAGGGCTAGTTTTACTTCCTCGGTGAAGTCAATGAAGCCGGGACAGTCAAGGATGTTGAATTTGACTCCTTTGTGCTCGAAATGGGCTGATGATACCTGGGTAGAAATTTGTCTGTCTGTGGATTCCGGTTCGTAATCAGTTGTGGTGGTGCCGTCTTGTATTTTGCCAAGTCTTGAAGTGGTGCCGGTGAGATTAAGCAGGGCTTCTACCAGACTTGTTTTTCCGCTCTTATTGATTCCTATGAATGCTACGTTTCGAATTTTAGATGCGTCAGTGGACACTACTCTTCTCCTTTGTTGGCAAGAGGAAGCTCAACGTATGTATATTATGAATCCCGCAGAAAGGATATCTAATATATGTGCCCGCCCACAAGCGCCGGGGGGACGATTTAATCTATTATTCTGGAATTTGCTTGCCCCGAGCGTTTTCAAGCTGCTCGGCAGGCGGAGTTTATTTGTTGTGGACTTTGTCTGCGCTCTGCTGGCTTCCGTGTTGTCCGGGAAGCATGCTCTTCGATGGGTCTTCGTAGATCTGAGTTTGGAAAATCTTGTCTATCTGTTTACCGGCGCGGGCTACGATGGGCCAGCGGTAGTTAGCCGGTGGAGAATAGATGATTGCGGCCGGCTTGGAGCGATCTCCGCCAGCCAGAATGAAGTTGACCGTATCGGAGCCTGGAAGTCCGACAAAGTCTGCTCCGAAGAGGAGGCAGAACATGGCAGTGAGGAAGAAGAGCGGTCCGATCAGCATATGGCAGAGCAGTCCCTCTTTCTTCTTAATCAGGGAGTTCTCGCCCGGGGGGAAATGGATCATCCAGGGCGAAATCACAGTAATTGGCAGGAAGCCGGACCAGTAGTAGCATCGTCCCAGCACTGCTGCCGACCAGCCTTTGTAGACGTATGACAATCCGAGCACCAGAAGAAGCACTCCAATCACCATGTATGCCCAGTTTGGCAGAGTATTTAGAAAGCCCATAGTAAGTTTTATTCTCCCCGTCCAGTTCGGCGTACTAGTACTGTATCTAGTTTACATTGTCTCAGCAATATTCTAAATATTTATCAAATACCGTGCTACTAGATTACAATATTCAGTTTGCCCTTAAACGTGGACAGCCACGTTGATTCTTGGGGATAAACCCGTCTTTGTAGAACCTATGGGGGAATACGCCGTGTCCATTAAACGAGACACTTATCTGGGACAACTGAATCCGAATGATGCCGATAAAGAAATTTGTGTGGCAGGTTGGGTAAACGCCCGGCGAGATCTCGGTGGAATGGTCTTCGTAGAGCTGCGGGACAACTCCGGCAAGCTGCAACTTGTATCGGACCCGAACAAGAACAAAGAAGCCCACGACCTGTTCGTGAAGTTGAAAAGTGAATGTGTTCTGATCGCCAGAGGAAAGCTGAGCCAGAGACCCCAGGGCACAGAAAAGCCTGAGCAGCCCAATGGTTTGCTGGAGCTTTATCCTGACCAGGTCGAGATCCTCAACATGGCTTCGCCATTACCATTCCAGATAGAGCTTGGTCGTTCGGTGGACGAGTCATTGCGGCTGAAGTATCGCTATCTGGACTTAAGACGTCGGGATATGCAAAAGAACCTGATGCTTCGACACCGGGTCACCACTGCCATCAGAAATTACCTGGTCTCTTTCAATTTTATTGAGGTCGAAACGCCTATTTTGACCCGTGCTACTCCTGAAGGGGCTCGGGACTTTCTCGTTCCCAGTCGTCTGAACGCCGGCTCCTGGTACGCATTGCCCCAGTCGCCCCAGCTATTCAAGCAGACTTTAATGATAAGCGGTATCGAGCGCTACTATCAGATAGCTCGATGTTTCCGGGATGAGGATTTGCGGGCTGATCGTCAGCCCGAGTTTACCCAGGTTGATATCGAGATGGCTTTCATCGATGAGGCTGATATCCAGGCGGTAACGGAAGGCTTGCTCAAGTCGGCTTTCTCCGAGGCGGG
>JAUIJG010000323.1 GCA_030431355.1 bacterium | reverse complement strand
GAGGCGGACTTCTTCGGAATCTCATCCGGTCGCTTGAAGCTATCAGTCTCTTTCATGGCTGAATCGGTTTGACTCTCTTGTTCTCTTGGGCTTTCCTCCTTCTTCGTCTCTTGCTGGTCTTCCCTTGCTTCTATCTCGGCTAATCTTTCTATGACCGGTTCAAGTTCGGCTTCAATAGGTTTTTCTTGATCTTCGAGGCCTAGTTTGTCGACGGTTCGCTGAATCTCCACTGTGGTCAGGGCGAGAATCTCAATTACCTCCACAGGCGGCATCTTGTCTTTATATCGGATTAAAATTGATTCCGTCAGCTGGCAAACTCTCTCAACTCCATTCAGATTGACGGCTCTGGCTGAGCCTTTCAAGCTGTGGAACACTCTCAGCAACTTTTCGATCTGATCTCCGGCACCGGGCTCTTTTTCCAGGGCCAGGCAAGCTGCACCGATAGACTGAAGATGCTCGCTGGCTTCTTCTTTGAAAGCGGCTTGCAGTTTGGCGATAAACTCCGGATCCATCTTTACTGATTTACCTCCAGGGCTTCCACCGACAAAAGGTTGGCACCGTTGATTATGACTGTGCCATCGTTAGTAATACCGGACACAAAGTGCTTTGGAATATTGGAGAGGATAATGTTTGCGCTCTGGATGTCATCGTCGGCGATGAACTCCAGACCGAGAACTTCGTCGGTAATGATAGCGATTTGAAAGTTATCGTTTTTGGCGATGATCGCTTTATCAGAGCCCAGGACGGCATTTTCGTATAGGTTAAACAGATGCCTGAGGTCAATTACTGTTGTCAGGGCACCACGAAGACTGATGATGCCCACTATATATGGTGGAGTTTCAGGAACGGTCAGGATAGACTTTACTTGAAACACCTCATCTGTGTACTTGATGTCGAATGCGAAGCGCTGCTTGGCGATTTCAAATAGAACATATTGCTGACCGGGCGGGATACTGGGTTTCTCCAGTGGTCTGGCCAATTGCGCTGCCCGCCTTCTGAGAATCCCCCTGCGAAGGTATTCGTCCAGTTTTTTCTTGAGGATTTTGTTTTGTTTGCTATCGGCTGACATGGTTAATTTCTGCCTCCCAGTGTGGAAACAATGCTCGATAGCTGACCCACGGTCAGTCCATCAGAATCCATTACAATCTCAGACTTGTCACGACTTTCTAAGAGCCTGGCGACATGATCGAAGCACTTATTTGACCTTTCGGAATCACCTGTCTGTCTGTGCAGATTACCCATGACAAAGTGAGCTATGATATAGCGCTCGTCCAGGAAAGTTGATTGCTTGAGAGCTTTGAGTGCAGCCGGGTCCTCGCCTTTTTCATGGTGAATTGTCGCTTTCAGGTAGTACCATCTGGCGTTGACTGTGTCCTGGGCGATTAGCCTATCGCACCAGTCTATTGCTGCTTCCAGATTTCCTAGATTAGCGTAAGAGCGGGCAATTAGTCCGAGGGTTTCCACGCTTCCCGGGTCGGATACGCCGACAATCTGAGGAGCGGAATCTATGATTGTTTTGTACTCACCGAGTTCGTATAGTTCGGCTACTTGTTGGTCTATTTTGTCGGGATCCAGATCCTTTGCAATCTCTTGTTCGATGGAGTTGCTTGTGGTGCCGTGATTGATACCGGTAAAATTCAAATCCATCTCTTTGGGGCGTTCAATCAAATTGTCTATGGATAGACCCAGGTCATTTCTGGTGGTCCCAAAGTAAGAGTGATTCGACCTGACTATGCTGATGAGGGCGCTATCTCCGGGAGATTGATCCTCCCTTCTTTTCATGATTATGGCGCCGTTTATGTTTTCGATGCTGAAAAATCGCGGTGCCGGATGGGGAATCTCACTGGGCGCCAGAAACAGCCATCCACCTGGCCTTAAACAGCTGTGAAATTTGGCCAGCACTGAAGTGACTTGTTCCGGGCTGAAATAGATCAGTACGTTGCGGCAAAAGATCACATCAAGATTCTCAGTTCCGTTCAAAATGGAAGGATACTTGTCCTCCGCCAGATTAAGCTGAAAAAAATTGACCATGGAGCGAACTTCCTTTTTCAGCACAAAGGTTTCGTCCTCCGTGGCTGTGAAATACTTATCCTTGATAAAGTTAGGAATGTCTCTGAATGACCATCTTCGATAAATTCCCTTTTTCGCAACCGCAAGGCTCTGTTTGTTGATATCTGTGGCGATGATATTGGGATGGAGATCTTTTCGGTACTTCATTTCACTGAGCACTGTCATGGCTAGAGAATAAGGCTCCTCACCGGACGAACAGCCCGCGCTCCAGATGCTGAGCTTCTCTCCTTTCCTCTTGCCGGCAAGCAACTCAGGCAGCACCGAGGTCTTCAGGACCGAATAGCTGAGCGGATCCCGGAAGAAGTAAGTTTCACCGATTGTTAGATAGAGCGCTATGTATCCCACGGAATCTTCATTCTCCCGGGAGCGTATGAGATTGGATATGAATTCATTTACATCGTTGAAACCAGCTTCAGCAGCGGCAAGATGAATTCGCTTCTCAAAGTCATCCAGGCGGGACTCAGCGATTTTATGACCAAGATGCAACTCCACCCATTCTTTTAAAGTGTTTATCAGGTTTTGAGAGATGCTCTTTTTCATAGACTGTTCGAAATTCGTCGGAAATCAGGATAGTGCGTGGAGCGAAGTGCTCACTTCTTTACTCCCAGCTCTTCGGTGAGGTTCTTCAGATCTTGACCGAGTTCGTTCAAGCGAACCACTGCCTGTTCAAGCTCTTCGGCACCTTTTTGATTGTCATTTGAAGCTTCTTCCACGCTTTTCATGGCCTCGAGAACTTGATGCACACCTTGCAACTGTTGTTGGCTTGAAGCTTCGATCTGGATGGCAGCTTTCGAAGAGCGATCGATACTTTCCGCAAGTGCCACCATGGCATCACTTGCCTGGGATGCGTACCCTTCACCGTCTTTTACTACTTTACTGCCGTGTTCTGTTTTCATTGTCGCCGAGGCTGTCGCTTCGACAATCTCATTGAGGATACTTCTGACATTGCTGGTCGCTTTTTTAGATTGCTCCGCCAGGCTCTTGATGGCCTGAGCCACAACAGCAAAACCTTTACCTTGTTCTCCAGCTCTGGCAGCTTCTATGGCCGCGTTCACGGCTAGAAGATTCGATTGTTGTGAGATGTCATCTACGGTGGCAATGATCTCACCCACCTGCTTTGTTTGGTTTCTAAGAGTCAGAACGGTCTGGGTTAAGGATTCCATATGTTCTTTGATGGCTTGCATTCCACTTCTGACATCGTTGGCCGCTTTCTGACCCAGTTCTGAGGTATGGAGGACGTTTCTTGCGTCGGTCGAAACAGTTTTAGCTTTGTTGCTGGAGATCTCCACCGTCTGTCTAACCTCTTCCACGATTGTGGTGGTCTGAGTTACAGCAGCAGCAGTCTGGGTGGCGTTGACGGATAGGTTTGTGGAGGCTTCCAGAATAACGTGGGCAAGATGGGACAACTCCTCCACCATGACGTCCACTTGATTGATTTTCTCCGCCAGAAGTTCTGCTTGTGCTCCGGTAGATGAGCCGTTGCCGTTGGTTTCGGCCAGGGCTTGTTTTAGGAGTTCATCTCGCCAGTTGGCTACGTCTTTGGTGGATACACCAAAGTCTCTAGCTACACTTGTGGCAGAATCTCCGTCGAGCAACCTGCCCAGAGCTTTTCTCTTCTGGGACGATGATATGGTCGCATTTTTGGCGGCTTCTCTCCTGGCCATGGGCTAACCTCCCGATAGAGTCGGATTTTCTAGTTGACTACCGGTCCACTACCACCGGCTTAACTATTTAGTTCCCGGTTGTAAATAATAAATCGCATGGAAATTTAAATTGTTAGTTCTTATCTGTCACTAAGTACTTGTTAGAGACTTTATTAGTCCATGAAGTCGGATAGACTCAGAAGAGAGAGCTTTCCATCAAGGATCTGGATAACGTCGAAGGCTGTAGGGGAAAGAGATTGGGCGAAGAGTTGTTCTTCCCGGAAGTCCTGAACATTCTCTACCTCATCGGCTATCAATCCCACTTTTGAGTCTCCATTTCGAAGCACTAATATTCTATCGGAGGGTTCAATGCTTCTGTGCGGGTTTTCACTCAAGGTCCTGAGGCTATGAATCGCTACGATCTCACCTCTGAGATTGATCAAACCCTCAATAGATCCCGGCTGGTCAATAATGGTCTCCGGCTGGACAGCGGAGAGAACTTCTATGACGATCTCCACCGGAACGGCAAAAGTGGTTTCCGCGGCTCTTACCATCAACAACTGGGTTGTCATACCTGCTCCTCCGTGTTTTCCTGCGTTGCTCCGGCAAGTTCGAAGGGAGCAAGGAATTCTTTGCTAAAAAGGTCGTCGCAGGTTAGCAATGAGATGATACCTTCCGGGGTTGCTATCACATAGTGAGGGAAGTTCTCTTCCACAAGACTGGCAAGGCTGATGATCTTCTGGGCAGGTATTGTGCGCGTGCCGATTACTTTGTCTACTATGATACTGACGGTAATACCATGGCACTGAAAAACAACTATTTGTTCGCTCAGGTCAATCGGGTATGAATTTAGTTGCCATCGAGGTCTGATGTCTATAAGCGGCGCCATTTGACCGCGAATGTTGATCATTCCCATCACAGAGGGATGGGTGCCGGAAACAGGTTCATAGCTGACCGCGTCATAAACCTGAACAACCTCTTCTAAAGCGAAGCATGCCCTGTGCGGACCGATCATAAAAACAAGAACCTGCCGTCCTGACTCCACCGCGCACTGCCCCTCGCTCTTGATGCTATATCTTTACCCCGGCTCTCCGATATTCTAATAAATTGGACCGAACAGTCCCATAATAAATCGAATTAGTCTGGTTAATGGTTTAACTTCGTATTCCAACATGGAAGATTTTAATAGAGAACACCTAAGAGGGTGGTTAGTTTGCAGTCCTTGAAAAAGAGAAGGCCCGGCTATGACCTGGTTATCTGGTTGGCTCCATTAGGAAGGGCCACCCGACTGCTGTTTTATTCCCTGTCTTTCGTGTCCTTGAAAGGTCTTACCTGGAAAGAGTTTCGATACCACTGCATGTGGATGGGAAAAGACTCTTTTCATTTTGTGGCGCTCTCCTCCCTTCTGATCTCCATCGCCCTGACCATTCAGTGTGTGATCGAGTTGCAAAAGTATCAAGCCGCCGACATATCTGGTGCGGCAATATCCATAGGTCTACTGCGGGAGATGGGTCCCCTTACGATCAGCGTCGCCTGGTGCGCCAGGGTCGGAGCCAGAATCAGCGAAGAGGCTCGAAATTTGCGACCTGATTATACTTCGGACAAAGAGTTCGCGCGTTATTTCTTGCCAATAAGAGCAACCTCCGCCCTGATAATGTCGGTGCCTCTGGGTGCTTATGGGCTGGTGGTCGGATTCGTCACCGCGGCGCTTTATGCGCCGATAATCGGTGTCAACTCCTCCATCGACTTTGCCGAGTCTGCTCGTTCAGCCATTACCGACAAGGATGTTTTTGTCTATTTCTTCAAGTTGATAGCTATCAATCCGCTGGTGGGAGTCTTCGCCGGCTGCGCTGCTGGATTGAACGCTCCGGAGTCGGATATGCCTGTGGCCGCTAAGGCGGTTACATTCACATTTTTGGCCTGCTATGGTCTCAACCTTTTAATCACCATGTCTGCTTTCATTGAAGGGAGTCCGGAGTTATGAGTTCATCCCAGAATACAGAAGATTCGAGAAAATACGGGGATGCAGGCATGTATTCCGGCGCTTTGCAGGATGGCATTCTGGGTGTTTTTACCACCATGGCTCTCATTCTTTTGGTCTGGTCTTATTGCTGGATGAAGAACTATGGTGCTTTCCATTCTCCGCAGCTTATCAATGTGGTCTTCAGTCAGGTGGCCGGATTGAACGTGAACGCCAGTGTTTTGGTTGATGGGGTACGAGTGGGCATCGTCGATAGACTCGAATGGCAGGACAAGAACCGAGTTCTCGTCAAAATCCGAATCAACTCAAATCGAGTGGTGGTGCCGGTGGGCTCAAAGTTTGAGATCCTAACCAATGGTATCGTCGGGGCCAAGTATGTCGAGATACTGTTGCCGGAAAATTACAGC
>JAUIJG010000322.1 GCA_030431355.1 bacterium | reverse complement strand
TCAGGTATCAGATAAACCGTGACAATGTGGACAAGATAAGAGCTAAAATCGTAGTCGAAGGTGCCAACGCCCCTATCACTCCGGAAGCAGATGAGATTCTCGATTCCAAAGGCATCATAGTGGTGCCCGACATTCTCGCAAACGGTTGTGCGGTAAGTGTAGGCTATTTCGAATGGGTTCAAGGTCTGATGCGATTACTCTGGACAGAAGAGGAAGTCTGGGCCAGGCTGGAAGAGATAACCAACCGTATTTGCAACAAAGTTTTTGCAGTGGCCGATGAGTACAAATGCTCCTTGAGAATGTCTTCCATGAGACTGGCCATCGATAGAGTTGTTGAAGCTAGATGGCACCGAGGACTCTACCCTTAAGCAGGTCCATGCCTAAGCCAGAGGAATACAGCGCCAGAAATATCACCAGAGCCAAAGCAGGCATTGTTTTCGCCACGCTGTTTTTTCTGGCCTTGATCTTATTTGGAGAGATTGCCCCTCTAGGGGATTTCATGCCGGTTAACGGCATTACCAGAACTGGAGTCGACAAATACCGCATCCATATTCTTTCCACACCGGGTTTGGACAAAGTCCTCAGCAAAGAGACTGATTTAAACGTAACGGCAAAGGTGGAGAACTTCAGGTCTGACTCCAGACTTTGCCGCCTCAATGGAGGTTATGACTTCTACTCTTACAGGAAGCTTACTCCGGAATGGGAATTTGTCGAAGAGGAACCGGAGCAAAACTGGGCGCCCCTTCAATACTCGCTCACCACTAACGAAGAGAAAAAGGAACTGCTTCTTTCAAAGAATAATTTGGAAGGAAAAGTGATTTCAGGCAATTCGACTGCTCTATTAGAAAAGGCAAAGTCACTCTCAGTGATCCCTCTGAAAGTAGACAAGTATCTAATGATATTTGCAGGCGAGAAGCCGATGGAATCTGCCTACTTCATCAGAGATCCGGAGAAACCGGAACTTGAAGAAGTAAATTTTAAGACCCCGGTAGAGGAGCTGTATTTCGATAAAGAAGGCTCCAGAGTATTTGCAAGAACCAGGGATAGCGAAGGCACCATTATTAATACCAGTACTTACCCTTATAGAATCAGCGCCATTAACCTGGAAGAGAAGCCTCTAGCGCTTAAAGCGCTAAACCTGCCCCTCAGTAAAGAGGCGACAGTATCTTATAACGCAAAAGCTGATGCGCTCTCCATCCTGGACCCGGAGAAACTCCGCATAGTTGAGGCAAGCTCCGGACAAGTGAGAAAGATCCTTTATATAGACAAACTCTTGAAGGAGAAAGGGCCAACTACAAATATGGTTTCAATCAGCGGTGTTCCGGCTCTATTTCTAAACGACAAACTAATTGATCTCAGGGACGGGTCTATCGTGGACAGCTTGCCTGGATTTTCCAGGAAAAGTATCAGGGTCGTGGATTTCAAAAACAAGTACCTATACTATTCACCGACGAATAAAGAAGGTGAAACATCCATGGATATCGCTATCTACGATCTGCACAATCTAAGCCTGGAAAAGCAAATTCAGCTGGGCACCAAGAACAGTATCGAAGCAGAAAGAAAAGAGAGACAGGATAGCCTCAAATACTTATTCATTGATGATCAAGGTTATCTGATAGCTCTTTCCGCTCCGGCTTGAGTTTTTCTGCTTTAGCGAAACTCAAGAAGGTAGAGCCGCCACCAGGAGACTGCTCTGGGGACCACCTTTAAATATGATTCGCCCCTCACTTCCAGGAAACTTCAACTCCTGAGGTTTACCTGAAACAGCATGAAAAATAGCCTGGCGAATCAACCCATATTCCTTTTGTAGAGCATCGTCTTCCCTGGGGAGATCTCGTCCCAGCGCCTCGCAAGCAAATACATGGGATTGTTCCACTGCAAGTTCATTGGCAGCGGCCAGATTTTTCCCCATAGAAATCGCCAGAGATTGACCTGTTATCTTGCCGGCTCTAACAGTTACGGTCATTCCCGCCTTGAAGCCGGAGGCCCGAGCAAGCTTCTCTTCTAGAATCAGCAGATCAAAGGAGTAGTATTTTTTCTCGTCTTTGATTACTACCTCTTTCAGGACAGCCCTTTCACCGTTCAAGGACTTGAAAGAAGAAATACTGTGCCCAAGCCGAGCTGCAGCATGGACGGGAGCCAGAAGGATGCAGAAAATCGATAAGACTAAAGGAAAAAAAGAACAGGACATTGTGTCAGTACAATCTTAGAGTTAGGACGAAGCAGCTTCCAGCTTGAGGGCATCGTGCACCGTATAGCTGGATATCAACTCTTTGATATCTTCCTCTCCCAGAATACCTCTTTCGGTAACCAGACCGCTTAGAAGGTCAAAAGGAACCAGGTCGAACTGATTGTTTACCACATTGACCCCTTTTGGAGCTTCCTCCCATACTTCCGTTCCTGGTCTCTCGTGTTTTTCAAACTCGAACATTCTATCTTCGGTAACAAATTTTTCGGTACCGGATAGAGCATAAAGGGGTACTTTCAACTCCTTACATCCGGTGGCAAGTAACCAGGAGCCCACTTTGTTGACAACTCCGGGATTGGCTATACAGTCGCATCCCATGAAGGCCGTGCTGCAAGCCGGCAAAACCAGAGCCATTGCCGCATCAAAAGTATGAATTACTTCAATACCACCTGACGCAAGCCTGGAGGCAAGCTTTCTACCCTCCATGCTCGGACGGGACTCGGTGCAGGCAACCCTGAAATACCTGCCCCTTGATCGAGCATTGAGAAGCGCGCTGACTACGGTGGAGCTAAAAGAGTAGGCAAAAACCAGGGAGCCTGGTTCTATCAAGTCATAGGCAAGGTCGGCAATTTTAGCGGCAGAAGCACAAAGGGTTCTCTCAAACTCATCCAGAGTTGCCTGGCACTTCTCCACCATTTCTTCGGAGGTCTCTACATCCTTAACCGACATCAAAACACAGTTGGAGAGGTGAAAAACCGGTGCCATTGCCGGCTGAACCCTGACAAGTTCCTTCGCCGCTTCACAGAGATAAGTCCTCAGTTGACCAGGAGAGTCGTTCTTCTTCTCCTTCATAATGGTCTGGAATATGATTATTGCTCTCAGCGCAAGCTCAGCAGCTCCGGAGAGAAGATCTTCCTCTATCGGCTTGACTAGATCTTTTATCCACTTTTCAGAAGAATTGCTCACTGGAATTACTCCTGTCGTATATATCCCTTCGAGGACCAGTACAGTGTAGCCGCTCCGGCACCAATTTCCTAGTCAGTCCCTCAGTTCAATGACAATCTAAAACAAAATGTTCTTTGCCAAAATCTTGAGGAGATTCCATGCAGTCTAATGATTCTTGACTGGACTCTGGGCTAGCTCCGACGCTGATTCCAGATGCCGATCCAGAAACTTAAGTTTATCATCGGGTACCAGGTGATCCCATGGCAAGACTTGCTCCAGTGGATAGTCGGAGAACACAAAATAATCTAAGGAAGGCAGACTTTCTTTCCTGGCTCTAAAAGATGACTTCCACATTCCCAGGGAGGCCTGGGTACCGCTTAGCTCCAGTAGGATATTTGTCAGCCTTCGGTCTCCCCGAGAGAGCAGCGCCTGGACATCACTCCAATTATGACTCTCTGACCTAACCTCAATTCCAGCCTTAGCCATATGTTTTCTAAGATATTCCATCTTCTTCTTAGACTGGCGATCTCTTCCAAAACGCTGGAAAGGAGTCTGTGCTTTGGGAACGAAAGAACTCAGTCCGAACACAAATCTAAGCGAGCTAAACTCCTTTTTGAGACTGATCATTAAACGAATCGTCTCGTCCAGATCCTCCTGCTCTTCAAAAGGTAATCCGGCTATGCCATAGAACTTCACTTTCTTGAGACCACCACCGGCAATAGCACTAACCGCCTGATATACCTGCTCTTCTGAGAGATTCTTCTTCATGATGTCCCGCAGCCTCTGGGAGCCTGACTCAAGAGCTATGGTGACGGATTTCTGACCGAGTAGAGCGATATTCTTTACCAATGAATCTGTCAATGTATCGGCACGGACAGAGGCGATATTGACGCGAAGACCTCCAAGATTGGCCAACTTAGAAGCGATGGAGTCAAAATCAGGGTGCTCCGTTATAGATGGGCCAAGTAGACCTATCTTCTCAGTGTGTTTACTAGCCTCAATAGCGGCATCAATTATGGTATCAGCTGGCACATGCCTGAATGGCCTGGTAAGGTAACTGGCCAGACAAAACCGACACTCCTGAGGACAGGAGCGAACCACTTCCATAAGATATGTAGCACCCCAGGTAGTATCAGGAGATAGAATTTTGGTACAGGCCATATCGTTGTCGGTCTTTTCCGCCGACTTGAATACTTGCCTGTTAACCTTCTCCGGAGCCCGGGCATCCAGTGTCTTTATTTTTGAAACCGAACCGGTTGAGGACTCGTATTCAGCCTGATAGAAAGAAGGGACATAAAGTCCCGGCTCTTTAGAAAAACGCTCAAGCCTCTCTGACCTTGTCAGATTGCGAGTCTCTATGGCTACCCTTATGAATGCTGGAATCGTTGTCTCCGCATCTCCGACCAGGACCACATCAAAAATAGAAGCATAGGGCTCCGGATTAGCCGACAAAACAGGACCGCCACCAAATACCAGGGGTGCATCATCTTCCCGTTCTGATGACTGTTTAGAAATTCCATATTTGTCCAACATTCTAAGAACGGTTAGAAAATCCAGCTCCCAGGAAAGCGTGAACCCGTAGAGATCGCAAATACCTGGGCCATGTTGATCAACATCTTCAAAGCACCTTCGAACCCGCACATTCTTGTGCTGCTCGAAAAGCCACCAGACAAGCTGCAAACCAAGACCGGCCATACCGATCTCATAGTTGCCCGGATAACAAAAAGCGACATCAAGAAGGATGTCTTCCTTCTCTATCCGCGGCGCAAGGCGTATCTCTCTGTCAAACATGCCCCAATTGTCTCAGAAACCCCATTCTCCTGGCGGGTTATAAAGAGACTACGGCACATTTCGAAATAAATTCCATAAATTTAAGCTTAGAGGCGGGCAGCAGTTGTCAACAGAGCTTTCTTACCGGTAAAGTCAATGAATGGAAGAGCTGCGCGGTCGGGTCGCTACGAAGTGGTGGGAAGGTGCTTGGCCCAATCAGAACCAAGCTCCCTGAAGAACTGATGTGCTGATAGAACATCGTCGTAAGTGATTTTTGGTAGCTTAGCGAGTCTTGATTTATCCTTCTTGGTCCACTCGCTATTGCATCGAGGCTTTTGCTTTTCAGCTTTCGGAGTGGTACCGACGATTGCTACGCCGAGAGGTTGACCACATGCCTGGCATGTAACACGTACTACTAAGACTCCAGGCTCTTGCCGTAAAAGCTCTATTCCGCCTTGCTCGAAATGACGCGAGCAATGTCGACAGACCTTCTGTTGAAAGTACTCTTGAATCGCGTGGAAACCACCGAGATGGTCACCGCCCATTTTTGACCGCCGCTTCTAGGTTCGCTTTGCGAACTATAAGGTAAGACTTCCCATTCAAATGATATTCTTTACCGGTTGATTTAAGGACGAACTCTGTTTCGCCTAGATCCAGATCGAAATGATCCGGTTTGTTTAAGGATTATACTTGAACAAAGATCATTTGCACCAAAATTTTCAGGAAATTCTGAAATTTGGTGATAAATACTGACGGTGATACCACTAATGGAGTGAAACACTGATGACGCATATTGAAGAAATATCGGCAATGGAAATCCTGGATTCCCGCGGCAATCCTACTGTTGAAGTAACCGTAGTACTTTCGAATGGTGCCGCCGGTAGAGCCGCCGTACCTTCCGGTGCCTCCACAGGTAGTTTCGAAGCCGTGGAGTTAAGAGACAAAGATCCGAAGAGATATGGTGGCAAGGGTGTTCTCACCGCAATAAACCATATCCATGAGACCATCAGCAAATCACTACTTGGCGCGAACGCCGCTGAACAGGCATTGATCGACCAGGAGCTTATAAAAATCGATGGTACTGATAATAAATCCGCCATCGGTGCCAATGCCACCCTTGGTGTCAGTCTAGCCGTAGCCAAAGCGGCAGCAAATTCTGTCGGTATGCCTCTCTTCAGATATATAGGCGGTGTATCTGCTTCTACTCTTC
>JAUIJG010000321.1 GCA_030431355.1 bacterium | reverse complement strand
TAGACTGGGAGCGCCCAAGACGCTTGAGGGCGAAGCAAGATTAGACTGGGAGCGCCCAAGACGCTTGAGGGCGAAGCAAGATTAGACTGGGAGCGCCCAAGACGCTTGAGGGCATCTCTACTATGGGCAGCTTCAGCCGAGTGGGGAAAGTTCCTTTCGATATATTCGAATAAAGAGATCGCCCGGGAGAGTCTATTACATTGCATATTCGATAGTGCAAGATAATAGGTGGTTCTGGCATCCGGCTTCCTTCCTTTCATGGACTCCCTGAAGTGAACACAGGCAGCTTTGTAATCTTTACGCCCGTAGGCGTCCATTCCCGCCTTGTAGGGGCTCGTACCATCCTGTGCCGGCACCGGACAGGGAAAAGCAAGCACTATTGCCAGCGCTATCAGCGTAAGAGAAGGAGTGGCAAGTGAGTTTCTAAAAAGCTGAAAACCTGTTTTGATGAACTGAGTTATGTGCATGAATTCATCCGCTCCACTAATTTCTTATCCCGTTCATCCCGACGACTGATACTCTGCTAAATTGTCGGAAAAAGCTATTATAGCTAATGCGTTCCCATGAGGCACTTCCTCAAAGTTTGCGTTGATACACACCTTGCGGCCATGATCCCATGTTAGATGACATCCCTATTGTGCCTGTCTCCCTGGTTATACCGGGACCTTACCTCTATCGAGTTTATTTCGAAGAAGGACGGTCTATCAGACAGGTTTTTGATTTTGAAGTGGGTGTGGAAGATGGTCTAATTGCCTGGTCACCGCTTTTTGCGGAGGCTTTAGGAGGCGATCTAAAGAAAGCTGAACCGATCTTTGATTGCATCAGCCATCTGGACCACTTGCAAAACCTGAGAAAGGATCCCTTCTCAAGCGACAGCGCCTGGAAAGCCTATCAACAGGTATCAGGAGCCATGGCGAATACCCCCGGACCGAATGATAGATATGACTCCAGGGGTGATATGTTAAGTCCAGAGAAAGAGCCTCTGGAGCACCGGGAAGTTCAGGTGGATTTCCCGGTTGCCGGCCAGAGAAAACCTTTCAAGAAAGTTTCATTCTCTCATGTGCCTGCAACTGAAGATGAATCTCCAGGTGAGAATGAACGAAAGAGATTTGTACCCCTGGGCATTGAGCTGACCATGCCCGGTCTTTATAAAGTCGATTTTAAATATGGCGGCAGGGTTGATGCGGTCAGCTTATCCGTGTTCAAGACGACCATAGATGTGGAGACGGTGGATCAAAAGCGCTTCTTCTCCATGGACACTGCTCCCTTTGTTGATCATCTCTTCTCCGCAGTGATGGCATTTGATAGAGCCTTCCGGGGGATTGATAGCTGAATTTCAGCTCTCATTTTTGGCGATTTCGTAACAATGGACCGGGACAGGAAACACTTATAGGATCTTGGTCTACAGGGCATTGCGCAATGTAAATCGATTATTTCAGGGTCTTAATCTACCTGTTATAGCGTTTGTATCTATAATATTGATCAATTTGAAAGAGACTATTGCCTGTAGACGACAGGGTTTCGACTATCAAGGACCCGAGCTCCAGAACAATTAGCCGCTCAAACAAATTAGCCAGTGGCAGTATTCAGCCTGAGAGAAAATTTTCGGAATCCCATGAACCATCATCTAGATCAAATACACATCTTTGTGGCAATCCTCCTGGTTTCATGCTTTGTGGGGATCGCGGTCAAATGGATCCGCATGCCTTACTCGATCGGTCTGGTTATCGCCGGACTTGTGATTGGAGAGTTCGGTCTGCTTCCCGTGGTGCGGATGGACCCGCACATGGTTCTTTTCCTCATGTTGCCGCCATTGCTGTTTACCGCCTCCTACAACATCAACCTAAATAAGTTTCGCTATGTATGGGGACCGGTAGTACTTTTAGGCACCATCGGGGTACTGATCTCCACGGTCATCATCGGTACGATGTTGCATTATGGACTGGGTATGAATGCTCTGGTCGGTCTGATCATCGGAGCTATTCTCGCCACCACCGACCCGGTCGCTGTGGTGGCTATCTTCCAGAAGCTCGATGTGGACGAGAAGATTATCTATTTGATGGAAGGAGAAAGTTTAATAAACGATGGTATCGCCGTGGCACTTTTCCTGGCTCTGGTGGCAGCTCTGGTGAGCGGATTCCCAGTTTCCCAGGCGATCAACCAGGCGAGCTTAAACTTTTTGACAATGGCCGGTGGAGGTCTTGCCCTCGGGGTGGCTATCGGCTTTATTCTTTCAAAGGTACAGAGGCTCTATGAAGACCACCTGCTACAGATTATGCTTACCATGATCGTGGCTTACGGATCCTTTATTCTAGCTGAGAATTTGCATGTCTCCGCAATCATCTCCGTGGTAACCGCCAGTACCGTCTTCGGTCATATGGCTAGAAGAGAATATGTGTCACCAACCACTCTTTACTCGACCCAGGTTTTCTGGGACTCTATCTCCTTCATCGTCAACTCCTGCATCTTCATACTTGTAGGAATGGAGCTGAGCAACCCGAATTTCTATGAGTTCAGATACTATATTCTGGCAACGCTTTTGATCAGCATAGTGGCACGGGTAATACTGGCTTATGGTATTGCACCTGTGGCAAGTTCGAAGTTCTTTCAGATTACCTTGCCGATCAGGCATCTCCTCTTCTTCGGCGCTTTGCGAGGCGCGCTCTCCATGGCGATGGCTCTCAGTATCCCCCTGGAAATTGAACAAAGAGAGATGATTATCACCGTCACGTACTCCGTTGTGCTTATTTCTCTGGTTGCTCAAGGGCTCAGTCTGGAGAAGTTGTCTCAAATATTCAAGCTCATTCCGGAGTCAGAGGATGTAACCACCCTGGCCAATAGACTCCGTTTGAAGCTGGCGGCCGAAGAGCAAGTGAACGAATATCTCCGGGAGTTATACAAAGATTCTGCCATAAGCCACACAGTTTATGACCAGCTAAAATCCAGAGTCAAAGCAAGACAACTCCGCTACTATGAGAATCTCCATGAGATGGCCCCCGTCAATAACCGGGCTGTGAGGAAGGAGCTGCACGAGTATATTGTTCATGTTGATGACAAAAGGCAGCATTTGTTGAAGGCTATTGAAGAGGGTGAAGTCGCCCTTTCCGCCGATGCCGATCATCTTGAATCGAACAAGGTCGAAGCAAGCGAAAGCACAGAGAGCGACGATCCGATTCTCAAAAGCTAGTTAAATTGTTAGCCCTGTCAGCAAATACCCCGATCTCCTTTTAAGCCGGTTGAAGTATCTCTTCCAGGTCTTTCTTAGGATCTATTGCCGGTTGAATATTGTAGTTATCCACCAGAATCTTCAGAACATTAGGTGAGATAAAGGCTGGTAGAGTCGGTCCAAGCCTGATGTCTTTCAATCCGAGATAGAGAAGTGTGAGCAGGACCGCCACTGCTTTTTGCTCAAACCAGGAGATTATCAAAGACAGCGGCAGGTCATTAACCTCAACCTCGAAGGCATCAGCCAGGGATGTGGCAATCTTTATAGCGGAATATGAGTCATTGCATTGGCCCAGATCCAGGAGCCTGGGTATGCCATCAATATCTCCGAATTCCAGCTGATTGACCCGGAATTTGCCGCAGCCCAGGGTGAGAATAACCGTATCATCCGGGGACTTATCGGCAAAATCAGTATAGTAGTTGCGAGCAAATTCGGCACCATCACAGCCACCAATTAGAAAGAAGTGTTTTATCATTCCGGCTTTCACCAGACCTACAACTTTATCAGCGGCACCGAGGACAGCATTGTGGGCAAAGCCGATTGTGCTGGTCTTCTTCGGCGCGGTCTCTTCAAAGCCAGGCTCTTTCAGGGCGGCATCAATTAATGGCGTGAAGTCATATCCATCCAGCTTCGTGCAGCCTTCATGACCGACCACATCCATTGTGAACAGTCTGTTTTTGTAACTGTCTTCCGGTGGCTTCAAGCAGTTGGTGGTCAACAAAATGCTTCCTGGGAAGCGGGCAAACTCTGTTTGCTGATTTTGCCAGGCTGTTCCATAGTTCCCGGCAAGATGAGGAAACTTTTTGAATTCCGGATAAGCGTTAGCCGGAAGCAACTCTCCATGGGTGTATACATTAATACCTTTGTCCGCTGTCTGCTTCAAAAGTTCATAGGTTGCTTTTAGATCATGACCGGATACCAGAATTGCTTTCCCTTTTGTTGGAGTGAGGGCAACTTCGGTGGGTTCCGGATGTCCAAAACTTTCTGTGTGGGCTCGGTCCAACATCTCCATTACTTTGAGGTTGATCTCCCCAGCCTTGAGGCAATATTCCAGGAGCTTGTCCACAGTCTGGTCTTCCCGGGTCATGTAGTCAAAAGCTTCATGAACAAAGGCATAGACAGCATCTTCTTCATAGCCGAGCAGGAGCGCGTGGTGAGCATAAGCAGCCAGTCCTTTGACTCCATAAGTGAGAAGTTCCTGCAGGGATGCTATATCCGGGTCCATCTCTTTCTGGCGCGCCTCCACGCCAACGGTTTCGGCGAAGGCGAGCAGCTCTTCTTCTGTCTCAAAAGGAGAGAATCCGGCAGGTGTCTCTCTTGATGCCGACTCAAATTCCGGCACCTTGCCTTTTTTCTGGCATAAAGAATGATAGTACTCTCTCAGCTCTCTCAAGATGGTGTACATCTTCCCGTTTATATAGGAAACATGTTCAGCTTCATCGAAATTGACATTGGTGAGGGTCATGAACAGTGCTTCCAGGGAGGTTCGATCCGCCTCAGGCAGGCTGCCGCCCAATTCGCGAGAGCGGTGAGCATACTGGGCAATACCTTTGCATATATGCACCATCACATCCTGGAGTTTGGTGGTGTTTGGATCTTTGCCGCAAACGCCAAGGGTAGTGCAACCTGTTCCCTGGGAGGTCTGTTCACACTGATAACAGTACATATGGTGCATATTCTATCTCCTTCCGGTTTGCGAAGAGAGAATCGTGTCAAACAGCCGATTTTGTCCGAATTTATTCGGCTTTCGAGGCGACTCTCTTCTTGGTTTTTGTTCTAGATACCTGGTTCTTTGTGGACGAATTGTTGATCGAAGCAAGATAGGTGGCAAGTTTATCCATGTCTTCCTGGTCTCCGACAAAAGGAGGCATCAAGCCGCTGTAAGGATTCTTCTTTGGGTCAGTCTCTTTCATCAGTTCGAGGAAGCTCACTATCGCTTCTTTATCTCTTTCTCCAAGTAGTTTCTTCATGCTTCTGTAGCCGCTTTCGGTATGGCAACTCATGCACTGGTATTTAAAAACAGTTTTGCCCTGGGCGACCGGATCCGCGCTTGCTGTATGCCAACGGGTGGCATTGAAGAAATTCTTTTTCTGAAGCTCCGGCACTTCTGTTTTTCTGATGCCATTGGAGTACATGTAGTTGTAGATTACATAGGGTTTGCGGAGCATTTCCCTCATCCACTCAGCGCTACCGGTTACCATCAGACCACAGACCATGAACATGAGCGCGATTCTGAATGTGAATCCACGCGGGTTCAGATAAGGTCCGACATAGGCAAAGATAAGAACTGTTCCGGATAGAATCAGGCAGAGATATAGGGCTCTGGCCAGGATAGAGAAGTTTCCGATACCGGAACTTTGAATGCCTTCAAAAATGGTGGATACGCTAGCCTGGGGAATATTGCTCAAATACCAGAATCCGATGATCGGTCCGAGGAAGAACACCGGCATTAACCAGCGAGCGCAAAACCGCACCATGTAGGTTCTGAGATGTTCGTCTTTTATTCTTGTGGCGGTTACCAGTCCGTACATTCCCGCTATGGCGAACATAATTAGAAGACGAATAAACAGAGAAGGCCAATAGGTTTCGTTGAAGAAGCCATGGAGCCAGTTTTTGGATTCCAGCCAACCGCCGGGGGTAAGCTGGAAGGTGATGATACCGTTAATGATAACGAGGGTAAAAACTGAAAACGCGAAATAGAGCTTGGCCAGCCGCAGGTGCTTCTCCTTGCTCAAAGTGTTCCAGGTATAGTAGTAGGCAAAAGCAGTGGCTAACTCCGCCACGAAAAATAGATACTCTTCGGCCCAACCCAGAGTGAAGATTTGGATTAAAGCAGCCGTCCCATCCGGATTGACCAGGGATATGGAGAACCATATACCAACTCCTGTCACTGCTCCGAATACAGTGGTTACAAGA